>LUZZ01000170.1 GCA_001603845.1 Syntrophobacterales bacterium Delta_01
CGACATGGCACACAATTGTGCTTGAATTACAGCTACTTGTAACCGGACACCAGTGATACAAGGAAACCCAATACATGACTACCATGACTGCTTTGGAGCATATGATACATACTTTTGCTAAATACAGTGATGCTTCTGAGCTATTTCCGAGACAAGTATTTAAGAAGCATATATCACCACTTATTAAAGACGCGATAGAATCCAGCGTTGAAAAAGTGATGTCAAAGCTACCTGCATCTTGGGATAAATCAACTTTAGCAAGACGCCGCTGTGAAGCAGTTGATAAGATTAGTGAGATGAATAGGCGATCTTTCAAAAATAATCTGTGCCTATTTTTAGAAAAGAAGCATGTGCCATTGGATAATATCAAGGATGAGGATATTTATAAGTTGATTCTCATTCGCAATCGGATCGTCCATCGTGGCATCTACAAAGCCAATGATGGCGAAGAATCACTGACCTACTACCTTGTTATCATCCAAGAACTCATTAAGCGAATATTCTTGACTCTTCTGGATTATCATGGCTCCTATTGGAGTTTCCTCAATGGAGCCGAGTGGAAGGAATTCCCACCAAAAGAAGAAGCTCAAAGAGAGCCAACCTAAAGGGTGGTGGATATAGGGATGAGCGACAAGTACGAAGTACCAATTTCGTTCGCCGGTGAAGACAGAGCCTTTGCCAAAGCGATTGCGAAAGATCTTATGGATACCAGGGTCAAGACTTTTACAAGAACCTCTATGCCGCTGAGCTTTGGGGAAAAAACCTGAGTGTCGAACTACGGAAGGTCTATCACGAACCCAGTGGATCTTGCATCATGATCCTCTGTTCTTTGAACGGAATAATGCCTTGCTCTTCGATGGTGCTGACAAGGGACTTGAGCTTGAGCCGTATTCGAGCTTTGTCCTTTCCATCAAGCTTATCGAGAAACTTGACCGCCCGGTTATGGAACCTGACCTTCATTCCATGACCCAATCGGTCATATCGGTGAAGTCCTCATCTCTGTGGTCGGCCGGGGAACCGAATTTGGTGTGAATCTCGCCCATTTCCTTTTTCGAGACATTAGGGATCATGATTTCGCACAAGCTCAACCGCTCTTCCCGAATCACCTCACGGACACTTTCTTTGATCAATTTTTTGAGATCATCGTGCGCGTTTGTTTGTGCCATTTCATTTACCTATGTCTAGGGAGTGGCGAAACATGGGCCTCCAGCATTACAGCCGGAAGAACCTACATCCATAAATGGAATGATAGTCCCTTGGGGGATTTGTGGTCAAGGTGGATTCTTTGGCGCATTATTGATTATGCGTCCAGCCCCCCCGATACTTTCCCCAAAAGCCGCCTTGCGCGGCCATGCGCCGCAGGCGCATGCCAAGGGGCGCGGGCAAGTTCTCCCCCGCTCTTTTCCAGCCTGAAAAGCTGTACCCTGAATGTAAATTGAGCGTAAATAAACATGAATTGTCACGCTCCGGTCATGATTCCGTAATATCTCCCGTGTAGAGTGAAATCCCAAATCGATTTGGGACCATAGCCGCCCTTTTATCACAAAGGAACCGGAAATCCGGTGACGTATGGCTTCCACCTGCGGCCGGATTTTTTGTCCGGCGCGGACACCCGGAAATTCCGGCCTTTATAAGCTCGAACCTGAAGCGATACAGCCACAGCGAAAATGCTCAAGGGGCGGATGGGCTAACCGGTGCGGATCGTTTGGAAGGCGGGAGCCGCACACGGCTCGCCGTCCTTCGGCGTTTCACCTTTTACTTACCGGAGATGGAGGAAAACTACTCATGCGGAAAAGAAACATTCTTTTACTGGCAACGGCCTTTCTGACCCTGCTGGCAGCCGTTGCGGCCGCCGGGGCCGCTCAGACGTGCCATGGAAACGCCCCCGCGCCGCCGACCGCCAGGTTCGCGGTTATCTCCGACCCTCATTTTTATGACACGACGCTGGGCACCACCGGCTCCGCCTTTGAAGCCTACCTGGCGCAGGACCGTAAAATGATCCGGGAAAGCGAGGCTATTCTCAATTCGGCCATCATCAAAATCCTGGCTAAGAAGCCCGATTTCGTAATCGTTTCCGGGGACCTGACCAAGGACGGCGAGAAATCGAGCCATCAGAAATTCGCCCGGCGCATGGCCCTGCTGGAGGCGGCCGGCATTAAGGTTTACGTTTGTCCCGGCAACCACGACGTGAACAATCCCGATGCCTTTGCCTACGATGGAGATACCGAGACGCCGGTGCCCAATGTGTCGCCCCAGGAATTCAAGGCCATTTATCGCAACTTCGGCTACAAAGAGGCGCTCGACCGCGACCCGGCCTCCCTCAGCTACCTCGTCGAGCCGGTAAAAGGCCTCTGGGTGCTCTCCATCGATTCCTGCAAGTACGAGGACAACTTGACCAATGGCTATCCCGAGACCGGCGGTGCGATCCGGCCCGCGACGATGGCGTGGATCCAGAACAAGGTCGCGGATGCTCAAAGGGCCGGCAAGACGATCATTGCGTTTATGCACCATGGGGTGACGGAACATTACACGGGCCAGAGCATCGCTTTTCCCGACTATGTCGTCGACGACTGGAAGACGGTTTCCCAAACCCTGGCGGACAGCGGCCTGAGGCTCGTTTTCACCGGCCATTATCATGCCAACGACATAACCCGGACGGTCCGCGATGACGGCGGCCCCACGCTTTTCGACGTCGAAACCGGCTCCCTGGTAACCTACCCTTCGCCCATCAGAATGGTGTCCCTCCAGAACGGCCAGGCATCCCTCCATACCGAGAACGTCACCAGCATCAAATACGATACGGGCGGCGTGCCGTTTCCCCAGTATGCCAAGAGCTACCTCTACGACGGCCTGTTGGGGATAGCCCTGCATACTCTGCTGTACGATTACGGACTGCCCCAGCCGGTTGCCGAGGCCTATGCGCCCTACGTTGCCAACGCTTTCATGGCCCACTATGCCGGGGATGAGCAGATCACGCCGGAAGCGGCGGCGTTTATTTCCGCGCTGCTCGGGAGCGGAAACCCGACCGCCGTCTACATGGGCCAGATGGTAGCCTCCCTGTGGACGGACCTGCCGCCCGCCGACACCTGCGGGCTGCTCGATCTTGCCGATGTGGTGCAGACTCCGGCCGCGGGCGACCTTAACGGAGACGGAAAAGTGGACGCCGCCGATACGTGCCTGATGCTGTTCCACATCAACCAGCCGGCGGATGTCCTCCCGGCGGCCGACCTGAACAGCGACGGGATGATTACCATGCTCGACATCTGGGAAATGGCCCGGCTCCGCACTCGCCCGGTCTGGAAGCTGCACTGATCCCCTATCGGTCCGCGGAGCAGGCCGGCGGCCTTCCGGCCGACCTGCTCCGCCCGATTCATGTCGAAAAATCGAGGGCAATTGGGGACAACCTGTTGAAAGAAGAGTTGGATTGCTCCAGCGCGCCAAATTGAGCCGCAAAGCGGCGTGGAGGGTGGGGGCGAAGCGCCCCCACGTTCACTGCTTGGGAGCAAATCGATACCAGAGACTGCAAGGATTGTGACCTCGCACAAAGCCGATTATTCCTCACAAAGCACCCCGCAGACACCTTTTTTACCAGATTTTTGAGACCTCCCCGTACCGTCTTCTTTTGAATTTCCTTCAAATCCAACAACTTATCGTTTTCATGGTAGGGAAAGGAATTAATCCTCTGCTTGCAACTGTTACATTCGAGTGACATTTTAGTGTCAGGACGGTGACGAAATCGCTTCCGATGATTTGTTTCTTTGAAGCCTCCCCCGCGGAACGACCGGGAGGGAGTGCCGCCGTCGCGCGATGGTTCCGTGGTTCGATTTGTGGCAGGAGACGTGCCGTGTTTACATATTTAAACGATATTCAGATGTGGGTGGGGGTGCTGAAAGTCACAGCGGCCAACCTTTTGTTGAGCTTCGACAACGCCATCATGATCGCCCTGGTTGCCAGCGGGGTGCCCGCCGCACGGCGCAGGAAGACCGTCTTTTTGGGGGTCATTCTGGCGACTGTGATTCTGCTGCTGCTGGCCCCCGTGGGTATTTATCTCCTGTCCTATCCGTACCTGCGATTCATCGGCGGACTGGCGCTGATGTGGATCGCCATAAAACTGCTCCTCCCGCCGGACGGCGAGGGCGACCGGAACTCCGACGCCCGCTCGACCGTGCTGGGTGCCCTCCAGGCCATTGCGGTCGCCAACCTGGTCCGAAGCATCGACAACGTGATCGGGGTCGCCGCGGCGGCGGACGGCAGCCTCGGGCTGCTGGTCGTGGGGCTGGTGTTGAGCGTGCCGGTGCTGAGCTACGGCAGCGTAGCCATGGTGGCCCTGGTCGAGCGGTTCCCGGCGCTCACCGTCCTGGGCGCCGCTTTTATCGGCTTTCTGGCCGGCCAGATGATCGCTTCGGACGCCGTGGTGGAAATGTGGGCCTCGCATCACCTGAACGTACCCGGATGGCATACCGTGGTGGCCGCAATGTCGGCGGGGCTGGTGGTGCTTTTGGGGAAAGTCACGGCGCACGTCATGCAGCCGCTGGCGGTCCCCGTCAAAAACCGGCACAAGTAGGGCCGGCGGCCCGCAGGGGCCGCCCGGTCCGTGTTTTCGAGCCGGTTTACGGATCCCCGACATTCAGTTTTCCGGCCTGCCATCGGTCCCGGTTCCAGTCGTGGTCAAAAGCGAAGCGTCGCCCACCGATTCCACGCCCACTCTTGCATCTTAAAAGCGTGGAGGCGCTTTGCCGCGGCTCCTCCGCCTTTCTACGCCGCTTCGCGGCTCAATTGGGGGCACGGGGAAACATTTCCTCCACTCTTTCTCCCGGCCTTCCCTCTCCGCAAAACCACCCTCCCGTAAACAGGCCCCGGCATTGCCCGCTGGACAGTATCGTGCCGGAATTGATACAATATGAAAATCGGCCCGGCAGGCGGGGGCCGGAAGCGTTCCCAGCGTTTTCCGGTTCGTTTTTTCGCCGCAACAATCCGGATTGCGGGAACCGCCGTGGATTACGGAAACACCAGTCAGTACACACAACCGCATGCGGATTGAGATTGTGCAGTCATGACCGATGAACACGAGCGGACGGGAAAGCCTGTCATCTACCTGGATAACGCCGCCACCTCCTACCCGAAACCGCTTCCCGTACTCCAAAAAATGCTTTCCACTTACATGCAGTTCGGAGTTTCGCCCGGGCGGGGCGGCTACGACCTGGCGGTGGAAGCCGAGGCGCTGGTGAGCGGGGTGCGCCGCAAGACGGCCCGTTTTTTCGGTTCGTCCGACCCCGACCGGGTGATTTTCGCCGCGAACGCCACGGATGCTCTCAACCTGGTCCTGCAGGGCCTGGTCCAGCCCGGCGACCATATCGTATCCACCCGGCTGGAACACAATTCGGTGCTGCGGCCGCTGCACCACCTGCGCGAATCGGGCATCATCGAATACGACTTGGTGCCCTTCGACGGCAGCGGCTTCGTGGACCCGGACGCCATCGCCCGTGCCATCCGGCCCCGCACCGCGGCGGTGGTGGTATGCCACGCCTCGAACGTCCTGGGCACCGTCCAGCCCATTGAAGCAATCGGGCGGGTGTGCGCCGACCGGTCCGTCCCGCTGATCGTGGATACGGCCCAGAGCGCCGGGGTGGTCCCCTTCCGCATGGAGGAGTGGCACGTATCGGCGGTGGCCTTCACCGGGCACAAGAGCCTCATGGGGCCGTCGGGCATCGGCGGGCTGGTTCTGGCACCGGGGCTCGACGTCCGGTCCACGCGGTTCGGCGGTACGGGCGTCGATTCGGAGAGCCCGGTCCACACGCAGGCCTTCCCCTACCGGCTGGAAGCGGGCACCCTGAACCTTCTGGGCATCATCGGCCTTTCCGAGGGGCTGGACTACGTGCTCTCGCAGGGGTTGGAAACCATCCACGCGCGGGAAATGGAACTTCTGGCACGGCTTCGGGACGGCCTCACCGGCTTGGGCGGGGTAAGGCTCTACTGCGCGGAGGACCTTTCCGGGCACGTGGGACTGCTCACGGCCGCCGTCCGCGGCATAAGCTCCCAGGACGTGGGCACCATCCTGGACGCGGACTTCGGCATCGCCGTGCGCGCCGGGCTGCACTGTGCGCCGCTGGTGCACGCCGATATCGGCACCCTGCCCCACGGCGGCGTTCGCTTCAGCACGGGTCCGTTCAACACCCCCGCAGACATCGACGCGGCCGTCGAAGCGATGGCCGCAATCGCCGGGGCATAGGGAAAAGAATAACCCCCCTTCGGTTTACGTTTGGAAAGCTCCAAGGCTTTTTCGACACACTACCGGGTTCACGGATTCAACAGGAGGGAAAATGAAGAGCGTCAAGCTGCAAGTGAACGGCGTGGAAAGGAACTTCGTCGTAGACGAAAACAGGGTGCTCCTGGATTTGCTGCGAGACGACCTGAGCCTCACGGGGGCCAAGCAGTCCTGCGACCGCAAGGGCCAGTGCGGGGCCTGCATGGTGATCGTAAACGGCAAGGCCGTACTCTCCTGCCTCACCAAGGTCGCCTCCCTGGACGGAGCGCAGGTCATTACCGTGGAGGGCCTGGGCACGCCCGGAAATCCCCACCTCATCCAGGAAGCGTTCGTCCTGGCCGGAGCGGTCCAGTGCGGGTTCTGCACGCCGGGCATGATCATGGCGGCCAAGGCGCTTTTGGACGTCAATCCCGACCCCGATAAGGAACAGGTCAAACAAGCGCTGCGCCGCAATCTCTGCCGGTGCACGGGTTACAAGAAGGTCATCGAGGCCGTGCAGCTCGCCGGCCGGTTCCTGCGCGGCGAAACCACCCCCGAAGCGGTGCGGGCCGTGCTGGGTGCCGGTGCGATGGGCGTTTCCCACCCCCGCCCGTCGGCGCTTGCCAAGGTCTGCGGCACCGCCCATTTCACCGCGGACATCAAAATACAGGGAGCGCTGGAGCTGGCCGTGCTGCGCAGCACGGTCCCTCACGCCGCCATCAAATCCATCGACGCATCGAAGGCGAAGGCCATGCCCGGCGTGGCCGGCGTGATGACCGCCGCGGACGTCACGGGCACCAACATTTTGAAATACATGCGGCCCGACCGCCCGGTGCTGTGCGGCGACAAGGTCCGCTACATCGGCGATCCCATCGTGGGGGTGGCCGCCGAAACCAGGGCGCAGGCCGAGGCGGCCCTCAAAGAAATAAAGGTGGAACTCACTCCCCTGCCGGTGCTGGACAACCCCGAAGCCTCCCTGGCGGACGGCGCCGTGCAGGTGCACGACAACTTCCCCAACCTGTGCCTCGATCAGCCGCAGATAAAAGGCGATGCGCAGGCGGCGCTCAAGGAGTCGGCGGCGGTCATCGAAGCGCAGTTCCGCACCCAGATCAACCACCAGGCTCCCCTGGAACCCGAAGCCACGGTGGCCTACTGGGAGGGCGAACCGGCGGGCGAAGACTCCAAGCTGGTGATCGTCGGCCGCAGCATCAACATCCATTACCACCTGGCCATGCTCCAGGAAGCGCTCGGGTGGGAAAACATGAGCTACCGGGAGGCCTACACCGGCGGGCAGTTCGGCATCAAGATCGACGTCATTTCCGAAGGGCTGGCCGGGGCCGCCGCCATCCGTTTCAAGCGCGCGGTCCGCTACATCCCCAGCCTGGCCGAAAGCATGCTGATGACCTCCAAGCGGCACGCCTTCCGGATGGACGTCAAGATGAGTGCCGACGCCGACGGCAAGATCACCGCCTACTGCAACGACATCCTGGCGGATAAAGGCGCGTACTATTCCATCGGCCACGTGCTGATCCAGCGCGCCCTCCTGATGCTTTCCGGTTCCTACCACATCCCCAACGTGGACGCACGGGCCAGGCTGGTCTACACCAACAATCCGTGGGGCAGCGCCGCACGGGGGGCCGGCCCGCCGCAGGCGAACTTCGCCCTGGAATGCGCCGTGGAAATGCTGGCCGACAAGCTGGGCATCGACCCCCTGGAATTCCGGCTGATGAATTCGCTCCAGCCCGGCCAGAGCAAGTCCACCGGCCGGGTGGTGACCGAATGGCCGCTGCCCGAGCTGCTGGAGGCGGTGCGCCCCCATTATGAGCGCGCCGTCCGGGAGGCCGCGGCGTTTCGCGACGGGAACCTCAGGCGCGGAGTGGGTCTGGCCACCGGGTCTTTCGGCATCGGCGGGCCGGGGGACGTTTCCGTGGCGGCCGTGGAACTGGATCCGGACGGCGGAGTGAGCGTGTACGCCGCGGCGGCCGATCCCGGCGAGGGAAACGATTCCATGCTGCTCCAACTGACCGCCGAGACCATGGGCCTTCCCTTCGACAAGGTGCGCCTGCATACCCGCGACACCGACCACACGGCTGCCAGCGGCCCGGCCGCGGGCAGCCGCATCACGTACATGATCGGCAATGCCGTGCTCGACGCCCTCCGGCAACTGCGCGGCGCCATGGAGGAGACCGGAGCGAAAGATTCGGAAGCCCTGGCGGCGGCCGGCAAGTCCACCCGGTACCTGGGACGCAAGAAAAACGAGGACGCCGGCCCGCTCGACCCCAAGACGGGCCAGGGGCCTTCCTTCGAATCCCAGGTGCACGCCGTGCAGATGGCCGAACTGGAAGTGAACGTGAAAAGCGGCGAAGTCAGGGTCCTGAAAATGACGACGGCCGTGGACGCCGGAACGGTCATCAACCCCCAGAACCTGACCGCCCAGTTGGAAGGCGGCATGGACATGGGGGTGGGCTTCGCGCTGCGGGAGCGCTACATCGCCGGGGAAACCAAAGACTGGCTGACTTTCAAGTTCCCGACCATGCGCCACAGTTTCGATATGGAGACCATAATCCGGGAAACGCCGCGTCCCAAGGGACCCATGGGCGCCACCGGAGTGGGGGAGATGTGCATGGTGCCCACCGCTCCGGCGGTGATCAACGCCATCAAGAACGCCGTCGGCATCTGGGTGTGCGATCTGCCCGCCACCCCGGATAAGATCAAGGCCGCCCTTGCGGCCGCGGCGCAGCAAGGGTGATGGATACCAGTCCCCAACCGGATCAGACCAACACCGGCCTGCACTTGCGGCATATCGCCGGCCGGGAGATCGCTTTCGACTCGGAGGGCTTTTTCAACGATTTTGATGACTGGTCCGAGGAAGCTTTCGAGGTCCTGGCAAAGGAGAGCGGTCTTACGGACATTACGGAACAGCACCGGAAAGTGGTGCGCTTTCTGCGCGAATTTTACGCATACCACGGCCGCAGCCCGCTCAACCACCAACTGCGGAGCGGAACGGGCATCAGCGCACTGGAAATGCAGCGGCTTTTCCCCGAAGGGATCAAAATGGGGGCCCGCAGACTGGCCGGGCTCCCCAACCCCAAGTCCTGTAGCTAACTCGGGACGGTACGGTGGGCACGGTTTTTTTGTGCCCACCGCTTTTCCGGTTTTCTGGGGACGGTGGGCACAAAAAGGCCGTGCCCACCGTACACTTCATCCCGATGCGTCAGCGGCGCATGGAATCATTCGGGATCGCGCCCCTTCCCGTGCGCCTCCCCCAAGAAATCTTTCAACCTTATCCCGGTCGCGGAGCCGTTCAGCAGTCTCACTTCGAATCCCGGATATCTTTGGACCATCACGTTCAGGCAGCCGTATTCCTGGCCTATTTCGAAGATGTCCCGCAGAGGCCGGCCCAGGGCCAGGGACAAAATGATGCGGTTCACGCCGGCGTGCCCCACGATGACCAGGTTGCCCGGCGTGGAGTCGAGAATCTCCCGGAAGGCCGGGACGACCCGCGCGGCGCAGTCCAGGAAGCTTTCCCCTTCCGGAGGGCGGTAGCGGACGATATCGGCCCCCCTTGCGGCGAATTCTTCCGGCTGCTCCCGCCGGATCTCATCGAAGGTCCTCCCTTCCCAACGCCCCAGCGAAATCTCGCGCAGTTCGCGCACCGGGATGCAGGAAATCCCGCGGCGTTCGGCAATCCGTCGGGCGGTGGCGACCGAACGGCGCAAATCGCTGGAAAAAACGGCCGCAACGGGCAGGTCCTTCAACACTTCGGCCAGGTTTCCGGCCTGTTCGGCCCCTTTTTCGTCGAGCGGCAAGTCCGACTGCCCGATGAAGCGCCGGGGCTCCTCCGCGGCCTGGACGGCACCGTGCCGGACCAGGCAGATCACCCTGCCGGAATTCATGAATGCGGCCCGCAGGCTCTTTTCGTATTCGCGCACCACGTCGTCGACGGGACGCCGCAACCACGCTTTAATGGACTGCGCGATGTTTTTGGCATCTTCGAAGCGCCGGGAGATCCGAGCGAGGACTTCCGGCCGGTCCGCGCAGGCCGCGAGGGGCTTGGCGAAGCGTTCTTCCAGGGTGGCCGGGCGGTCTTCGATCACGTACTTGTCCGCCAGGTACAGCAGGCAGGCTTCGTCCACGGCCGGGCCGCGCAGCCGGAGATCCATGTGCTCGGCCACCACCGCCCCCACCCGCGGATACCCCATCCCGGCAAGCATTTTGGCCCCCGCCGCCGCGTGGTCCGGCCGGTCCCTGGCTATGTCGTGCAGCCGACCGGCCGCCACGACCAGCGGAATATCCAGCGCCAGCCCGGCCATGTTCAGGTACACGGCCAGCAGGCGGGCAAGTCCGGCCACGACGTCCGAATGGGCGGCCACCTTTTCGGAAATTTCGAGCCGGGACAAAAGGGCGTCGCATTCCGCTTCGGTGGGGATGCCTTCCCTGGACCGGAGTTCGACAAGGGCCGAGTAATTCGAGGGGGTATCGCAGTCCAGGTGGATCTTTTCATCCACGACGTCCACGTCCACGGCCCGGTGGTCCCAGCCGGCGAGAAGCGCGCGCAGGCCGCCGGGATGGTCGGCCGGAAACCCCTGCCGGAAAAAAGCGACGGGGATGAGCGGCGGGTGGCCCCTCCGCCCGTCGAAGCGCGGGTAGACGATTTTGGGGTCTTCCGGGTCACGGGCGTCCAGGAGCGCCCGGATCGTTTCGGGCCGGACCAGCGGGATATCCACCGGCAGGATAAAACACCAGTCCACGTCCGCTTCGAGACTCCGCACCCCGGCCGCCACCGAAGAAAACATGCCCCGCTCGTGGTCCGCGTTGAATATCTGCCGCACGCCCAGGCGGTCCAGCACCGGGGCGAGCGCCTCGGCCCCGTGTCCCACGACCACCCGCACGTCTTCGATGCCCGCCCTGAAAAACCGGCCGACGACTTCTTCGACGAAGGTGGATTCACCGAGGGGAGCCAGGGGCTTGAAGATCCCCATCCGCGAGGAACGGCCGGCGGCAAGCACCAGGGCGACTGTTCGCAGGCCTTCGTTCATCCGTTTTTCCGCGCCCTGGCCTGCACCAGTTCGGCCGCGATGCACAAGGCGATTTCCTCGGGCGTTTCGGCCCCGATGTCCAGCCCAATGGGGCAGTGCACCCGGTCCAGGTCGGCGCGGGCGGCCCCCTCTCCGATCAGCGCCTCGTAGATGGCGTCCCGCTTTCTCCGGCTGCCGATCATCCCGATGTAGCAGGCGTTCGTTGCCAGGGACTGCCCCAGGACGGTCTTGTCATGGGCGTGCCCCCGCGTCACGATGACCAGGAAGCTGTCCTCATCAATAATCAATCCGGCCAGCGCCTTTTCGAAAGAATCGATCACCAGGACCGAATCGGCGGACGGAAACCGAGCGCGGCTGGCAAATTCGTGCCGGTCGTCGAGCACCACGGTCCGGAAGCCGACGAGTTTCGCCAGGGGAGCCAGCTCCCGCGAAATGTGCCCCGCGCCGAAGATGAACACGGAGCCCTTATCGCACAGCGGCTCGACCAGGAAATCCCGCTCGTCGCACCGGATTTCGCCGGGCCGCCCGCCGGAGAACCGGCCCGCGACCTCCCGCATGACCGCCGGGTCGATCGTTCCGGCATGGGAACCGTCTTTTGCCAGAAATCCCTGCTCCGGCGGCCCGCTCTCCCGATCCGCCGGGATGCCCGTCACCAGCACGGCCCGCCGGCCGGCGTCCAGCAGGGCCGCAACGTCCCGGTAGAACCGGCTCTGCGCACGGTCGGAGGCGTCCACGAAGTGCACCAGGACCCGCACTTGCCCTCCGCAGGTCATGTCCATCCGGGAAGCGTCCTCCACGGTGAGCGTGTATTCCCGCGCCAGGGTCCGGCGGTCTCGGAACACTTCCGCCGCCAGTTGCTGCACGCTGGCTTCGAGAACGCCGCCGCCGATGGTGCCCAGGATCGATCCGTCGGATCGTACGGCCATCCGGGACCCGGCGGCCCGCGGCGCCGACCCTTGGCGGCTGAGGATCGTGGCGAGCACCAGGCTCTCGCCTTCCGAAAGGAGTTTGGCGATATCATTGAAAAAACTCATTCTGGTTCCATCCATTGTGGTATCGAATTCGCGGCTCAATGGGCGCTTACGGCCGAATCCCGGGGGGTGCGGGGGAAGGGGCTGTTGCCCAAAACCAGAATTTCAATAAGATGCCGCCAAAAGTACGGATTACTCCCCTCCCCTGGCGGGAGGGGCCAATCCTGTTGACTTTAGGGGCGACATTCCATGAACTCCCCTCCCTTGGCGGGAGGGGCAGGGGGGAGGGGGTCGTCAGTGCCCGGAAATACAACACCCTCCCCTAACCCCTCCCATCGCAGGGAGGGGGATTTTCCTTCATCCCGCTATCGGCGAACCCTGATATCCTTTTCGGCAACAACCCCGGAAGCCTTCCCCCGCGCTTTTAAAAGCGCAAATCCGCCAGGACCCGCTTGGCGCCTTCCATTCCGGAAGTCTGTCCCTCGGGCGGCGGGCCGACGTCCAGGGCGAGCGTTCCCGCCCGGCGGGCCGAATTTATCACCGGAAGGGCGTGCAGGGCTTCTTTTATCGCCGCAAACGTATCCGAGGGGCACGCATCCGCCGTGAGCCGGGTTTCGATCCGCAGCCGGTCCCGGCCCCGTTCGCCGGCGAGGGACGCCCTGAAATCCAGCACCCCGTCCACCGCCAGGACCGCCTCGTCGAGGTCGGCCATGCTCAGGGTCCCGCCCCCCGCCAGGATGCGGACATGGCCGAGACGGGACCGCACCCGCTCCATGGTTTTGAGCACACTCCCGCACGGGCAGGAATCCGGCAGGAACCGGCTGACGTCCCCCGTGCGGTAGCGGATGAGCGGCATCGCCCGCCGGGTCAGGGTAGTGAACACCACCTCGCCCGCCTCGCCCTCCGGGACGGGGTTTCCCGTCGCGGGGTCCACGATTTCGACGCAAAGGTCGGCCTCGCGGAAATGATACCCTATCCCCGCTTCGCATTCCACTCCGCCGCCAAACCCCATCTCCGTCATGCCGTAGTGCGTGTAGACCCGGCAGCCCCAGGCGCGTCGAAGCGCGCCGCTCAGCGCTTCCGGCACGTGGTCCGTACTCAGCAGGACGCCGACCGGAGCGGCCCGCCCGCGGCCGGTCCTCGCCAGCCCGAGCACCTGGACCGGAACGCCCACCAGGCAGTCGATCCGTTCCGCCTCCATGACGTCCAGCGTCCGGTGGAAGTCCCGGACCGGCCCGTGGGGAACGCCCGTCGCGCCCAGCCGGTCGAGCCCCTTCATGAGAAGATCGCCCACGCTGCCCGGAAGCTCGCCGGGCAGCAGGATCAGGACGCGATCTCCGGGACCGGCGAGCGTCGCCATGCCGTGGTGGAAGAAGTCGATGGTGCGTTCCTGGTCGGCGGCCGTGAAGAAAACCCGTTTGGGATCGCCCGTCGTCCCGGACGTGGGAAGGGTGACCACGCGGCTCACTTCGCTTTGCGACACGCAAAGAAACCGCTGAGGCCGGCGCCGCAGGTCGTCCGCCGTGGTGAAGGGAAGGGCCGTAAGATCCTGGAGGCCGCGCAGGCCGCGTCCCGAAACGCCCGCCAGCCGTTCCCGGTAGAAGGGGCTGCGCTCTTTCGCCCAATCGACGGTCTGCCGGAGCATCTCCAACTGGTAAGCGTCGATGCGCTCCCGGCTGAGCCTCTCCCCGCCCGGGCAAACGGTCCTGCAGGTCCACGCCTCCAGGGGCGTCAATCTCATGCCGCCCCTCCCGGGGGGCTTTTCCGGTAGTGGGACCGTTTCCCGCCGTCCGTGACATTGTAGGCGCAAAAAGGGATGAGGCGCCCGTCCGGGTGCACCACGTGGATGCAGCAATCCTTCAGCCGCTCGATGTCCAGCGTCCAGGCATCCTGGAAGGCCATCCCGGAAACGCTCAGCGAATGCGTGCGGGCGCGGTCCAGGAAGTCGTCCCAGCCCCCCAGGGCCGGAGCATTCCGCAGGGACGGCGGCGGTTTTTCCTCAACCGGCCCCGACCAGAACCGGCTCACGAACCGGCGTGCCTTTTCCGCGCCCTCGGCCGCTAAAATCGGCTTGCAGCCGCATTTCGAGGTCCGATTCTGCGTCCAGGGCCTGAGTTCCCCGTCCTCCAGGAGCACGAAATTGCCGTGGAAGGAGCACAGGGCGTTTTCGCAGCTCGGAGGTTCGAAGTTTTCGACCCGGAGCCTGCCGCCGGTCTGGGTTTCGATCTGCCGGACGATCTCGGGAATGGTGATCCGGTCTTCATCCCGCGGCGGTTCCGGATATCTTCCGAAATAGCTCACCGGCTGGAAGTGGACGCCCCGCACGGCGGGCAACCCGCCGAGCGCAAAGTCGATGACGGGGCCGATCTGGTCCGTATTGACTCCGGGCACCAGGGTGGGGACGAGCACTACCCCGATGCCGTGACCGGCGCAGCGCTTTACGGCCAGCAGTTTTTCCCGGAGCAGTTCCCGCCCCCGAAGCGCGCGGTAGACGGCGTCGTCCATCCCGTCGAACTGGAGGAAAACGGACGCGACGCCGGCCGCCCCGAGCTTTTGCACGTAGGAGTCATCGGCGGCCAGCCGCAGCCCGTTGGTGTTTACCTGGACGAAAGGAAACCCGCGGGACCGGCAAAGGGCGGCGATTTCCGGCAGGTCGTCCCGCAGGGTGGGCTCCCCGCCCGAAAGCTGCACGTTGCAGGGGCCGGCGGCGGCGAACGCCCGGCCGACCAGTGTTTCAAGTTGTTCGAGCGACGGGTCGGGTCCCGGAATTTTCCCGGAGTCGGCGAAGCAGAAGGCGCACCCCAGGTTGCAACGCCCGGTGACTTCGATGAGGGCCGTGCACGTGTGCTGGCGGTGTTCGGGGCAGAGGCCGCAGTCCAGGGGGCACCCTTTCTCCGCCCTGGTGGAGGGAAACGCCGGGTGGGAAGGAATTTTGGGCCGCACCCAGGAGGAATAAGCGGGACGCCCCCTCCACACCACGGACTCGAACGAACCGTGCTCCGGGCAGGTTTTCCGGAGGTAGACGCACTCGCCCCGCGCCACCCGCGCCGCCGGGACCGTGGCGAGGCATTCCGGGCAAACGCTTTGCGTTTCGGCGAGAAGGACTTCTTCGTTCATGGGCGGGCCCCGCCGGGATCGAACCCGTTTTCGGCAAGCAGGCCCATCACCTTCTCGTAGACCCCCACCACCAGGGTGGGACATCTCGCCGTGCGGTTCTTGGGGTCGTCGCCCAGGATGACCCGGCACTGGATGCCGCCGAACTTTTCGCCGAACTCGCTCGAAAACCATTCCACCAGTTCGGAGATCATCAGGTTCAGCTTGGGGTCTTCTTCCTCGTCGGGGGTCCCTCTTCCGGCGTAGAGCCCCAGCAGGCAGGCTCCGCCCGTGAGCGCCCCGCAGACTTCGCCCGAAAACCCCAGCCCGCCCGCAAGGCCGTTCATGGCTCTCACGAGGTCGGGGTCCTGTTTGCCACGGGCTTCCAGCCCCAGGATGAGCAGGATCTGGCTGCAAAGGAAACCCTGCTGCGCGAGTTCGATCATTCGGACGGTATCGCCTGTCACCGGTCCACCCTCCCGTATCTGGAGTTCATGCACCCCGTCGGGGCGCTCTACGACGCTTCGGAAACGGCCAGAAAATACCCCACCCTTGCGCGGGAAACCGCCCGGCCGATCTCCACGGCGTCCGCGGGGGCCGCGCCGGTGAACGCGCACCAGAAAGACGGGGCATTTTCTCCGGAAAGGATCAGCCGCGCGGCGAAATATTTCAGCGCCGGCGTGTGGTCTTCCCATACACGGACGGCAAATCCACTGCGTTCCAGCCTGTCCGCCAGTTCGTCCCGCGCCGCCGCCCCGGCCAGGCAGCAGTCCGGGGACACGGCCCGAAGCCCCGGAACGGCCGCCGCATTGCGGGCATACACGTCGGTGAGGACCAGCTTCCCGCCGCGCCTCAGCACCCGGCGGCATTCCCGGAGCACCGCGCCCGGATCGCGGGAAAGCGACAGGCTGCACTCCGCCAGGATGCCGTCGAAGCAGAGGTCCGGGAACGGCAGGCTCTCCCCCGTCGCCCGAACCAGAAGCAGTGAGGCGTTTGCGGCACGGCCGCAGGCGAGCATCGCGAAAGAGGGGTCCAGCCCCACGGCGCGGATCCCGTAAGCCTCGATGAGGCCTTTCACGGTGGCCCCCGTCCCGCAGCCCACGTCCAGAACGCGGGAACCGGGACGAAACCCGCCGCAAAGCCCCAACGCCCGCCGGGTAAGTCCCATTCCGCCGGGGCGGACGATGCCGCCTTCGACGCCGGCCCCGGCGATTCGTTCGTAGACTCTGCACTCGGAGGAATCCGGCGCCATCATTGTTGAACCCGGCCTATTTGTCTTCGAGCAGTTTTTCGACTTCCGCCATTTTGCCCAGGGCGAGGTCTTCCGGGATGTACACCAGGCCGCATCCGGGGCATTTCGGCAGGTCCACCGGGAAGGTGTTTCCCAAATAGGAGATGCCCACCTTGGCCATCGCCAGGGGCAGGTTGCACTTGAGGCACAGCTTGGCGGCCGTTTCGCCGGGTTTTTCCAGTGGGGTCACAGTTTCACGTCCTCGGCGATTTCCATCCGGTGGCTGTACGCGTTGTGGATGGCGAACCCGTCCCCGGAAGGAGAATACTCCACCCAGTACGTGACGCTCGCCGGTTTATGGTGTGCGATGAAACGGCCGGTATCCGGGTCGAGGAGCTTGTATCCCGACGTTTCAGCCGTGTAGATCACCTGCTGCAGGTCTTCGACCAGGATCATCCGGTCTTCCATGACCTGCTGCACCGCGTCGGGTATTTCCAGCCGCAGGGTCTCGCAGCCCCGCGCTTCGGCCGTCGTTTCCCCCCACAGTTCTTTTAGCATCGCGTTTTTCAGCCGGACCCGGTTCTCGTGCCGCTGCGAATAGACGGGGCCTTTCCGCGTGGCGGCTTCCTCCTGCGGAGTTTCGAAAATGAGGTCCAGGAGGTGAAGGACGCGCTTGCCGCTGAAAGCCAGGTAATCGCGGCACATGGCGCAGTAGGCCAGGTAGTCCCGCGGGCTTTCCTCAATCCGGCGCCGGATGGCGCTTTTCGCAAGGTCCGGGTTTGCGAAAAACATGAGCCCGCCGTAGCCGCAGCATTCGGTCCTGTCGCGGCTCAGCTTGAGTTCTTCGATTTGGAAGCCGAGCCGATGCAGGATGTTTCGCACGCTCTCGTGAATGGCGCGTTCATGGCGGGAGGTGCAGGCGTCGTGCACGGCGATGGGTTCGCCTCTCTTCGCCCCGGTGCTTTCCGGCAGGCCCAGTTCGTCCAGAACCTGCCACAGGGAAACGATGGGCACCTCGGGAAAATGCGTTTTAAAGATTTCGTAGCAGGTCGAACAGGCGAGAATCAGGCGCGGGCTCCCCATCTCCCGCCACCGGGCGAGAAATTCCCCGCCGGCGGCCTGGAAAAGATCGGTGCGGCCCGACCAGTCCGCCGGGGCCCCGCAGCAGCGCGACATGAAACCCACGCCGCCTTCCAGCTTTCGAGCGAGCAGCCCGTAGACGCTTTTCACGTGTTCGGGGGCCGACGCCGCCAACTGGCACCCGGGGAAGAACAGGGTCCGGCTCCGGTCCGTCCCCGGCTGCGGGCGAACGAACGCACACTTTTCACCGTTGCTGAACTCCATGTCCCGTAGCGGAAAATCGTGGGCCGAGGGCGGCATTTTCCCCTGGCGCACCAGGGTTTCGCGGGCCTTCTTGCACACCAGGCCCATGTGCAGGTCTTCGGGGCACACTTCCTTGCACAGCCCGCACAGGCTGCACGAATTGATCAGCTTGTTCGCGTGGCGGTGCCCCATGACGATGGACAGGTTATTGTAAATCTGGCGCACGTACCTCCGGGGATAGGCGCGAAAACTGTTCAGGTACTCGCAGACCTTGACGCATTCCAGGCACTGGCACTGGAGGCACCGCGCGGCCTCGCGGGCGGCTTCCTCGCCGGAATAGCCCTCCCGCGGCCGTTCCATCGGTATCTGCGCAAGGGGCTCCACGCCTTCCGTATCGGTGTAGAGCCGGGTTGCGACGGGGCCTTCCCCGCTTCGGGAAGCCGTCAGCGATACTTTTTGCAGAAAACGGTCGATGGATATGGCCGCGATCCGGCCGTCCGAAATGGAGCGGATCGGAGACCGTTCTCCCGCCGCCCGGCGCAGGCCGCCCCCTGCAAAAACGCCTTCCCGGCCGGCGGCAAGCGTTGCGGGATCGACTGCCAAACGCCCCGCACCATCGGCCGCAAGGCCGAAAAGTTCCGGGCTGTCACCGGTGGCGACATACACGGCATCGAAATCCGCACGGACGGAATCGAAGGCGACCTCCCTGCCCACGGCGGTACCCAACCGGACTTCGACCCCCACTTTTTCCAGGACCTGCAGGTCCCGGGCGATGACCTCACGGGGGAGTTTTTCTTCGGACAGCCCCCAGAGGCTTCCCCCCAGGGTTTGCTCCCGTTCGAAAACCACCACCGCGTAGCCTTTTTTCGCCAGGTCGAAGGCGGCGGTGAGCCCGCTCAGGCCCCCGCCCACAACGGCCGCGCGCTTGCCCTTCGCCGGAAGCGGGACGATCTTTTCGGAAAGCCCGGCGGCATAATCCAGGCACGCCTTTTCGACGGCGGCAACGCCCAGGGGCTCTCCGACTTCCCCCCGCTTGCAAACCGACCGGCAGGGCTGGTCGCAGACGCGGCTGACAATGCCCGGAAAGGGGACCGTCTTTTTAAAAATCTTGGCCGCCTCGGTGAAGTCACCCCGAGCCGCCTCCGCCATCATGGCCCGCACGTCGACGTGGACGGGACAGGCCGCCGAACAGTTCGGAGGCTGCTCCTGGATGCACTGGTCTTCCAGTCTGTGCAGTTCGTCCTGTTCCATTCCGCAGTACTTTCTCCCAAAAGAGCGGGGAGCTGCGCCCCCCACACCCCCACGCCGCTTCGCGGCTCGGCTTTTTAGCTTGGCGGCAGGGCGATGCGCCCGCCGCAAAGCCA
>LUZZ01000523.1 GCA_001603845.1 Syntrophobacterales bacterium Delta_01
GGGGCACAGCCTTATGGTGCCCACCGTATTGGGGAGGGGATGGGGGGCGTAAGTGTCCGGAAATACAACACCCTCCCCTAACCCCTCCCGTCGCAGGGAGGGGGATTCTCGTTCATTCCACTATCGGGTGGACCTGGATACCCTTTTGAGCAACAGCCCCTTTCCCCCGCACTCCCAAATTGAGCCGCGAGGCGGGGTGGAGGAACGGGGGGGGGCGAAGCGCCCCCACGCCTTTTAAGGCATCGTTTCGATACCGCATTGCCGAACCGGAGGCATCAGTCGCCTATCCCCGCCGACCGGAAGGCTTCGCCCACGATTTGCCTGGCTTCTTCCTGGATGCGGCGCAGGTGGTCGTCGCCCTTGAAGCTCTCGGTGTAGATTTTATAAATGTCTTCGGTCCCCGAGGGCCGGGCCGCAAACCAGCCGTTTTCGGCCACCACCTTGATGCCGCCGATGGGGGCTCCGTTTGCCGGCGCGCGGTTCAGCACGGCCAGTATTTTTTCTCCCGCCAGGGTGGAAGCCCCGATCATTTCGGGCTCCAGTTTTTTGAGCGCGGATTTTTGTGCCGGGTTGGCGGGCGCGTCGATGCGTTCGTAGCAGGGAGCGCCGAATTCTTCGGTAAGGGAGGCATATATCTCGCCGGGGTCCCTACCCGTTCTCGCCGTGATTTCGGCCGCGAGAAGGTCCAGGATGATGCCGTCCTTGTCGGTGGTCCAGGTGGTGCCGTTTATCCGGAGAAACGACGCCCCGGCGCTCTCTTCGCCCCCGAAGCCGTACGTGCCGTCGAGCAGGCCGTCCACAAACCACTTGAACCCCACGGGAACTTCGAACAGCCTGCGCCCGAGATGGTTCGCGATCCGGTCGATCATGGCGCTGCTGACCAGCGTTTTGCCCACCCCGGCTTCCTTTTTCCACTGGAGCCTGTTCCGGAACAGGTACCAGACGGCCACGGAAAGGTAGTGGTTGGGGTTCATGAGCCCCGAGCTGCGGGTCACGATCCCGTGGCGGTCGCAGTCCGGGTCGTTTCCGAAAGCCACGTCGAACCTGTCCTTCAGGGCGATGAGCCGTGCCATGGCGTAAGGGGACGAGCAGTCCATGCGGATCTTGCCGTCCCTGTCAACGGTCATGAACCCGAACGTGGGGTCCACGTGCTCGTTTACCACCTCCAGGTGCAGCCC
>LUZZ01000171.1 GCA_001603845.1 Syntrophobacterales bacterium Delta_01
GGCTTTCGGACTCCGTAATTACTAATCCGTAATATATCCCGCCCCCCGCACCCTGCGGAGTTTTGCCCCCCTCCCGCCACCAAGGTCTCGATCGGGCTCCATGGAAGCGTTTCCGAATTCTTCGTCCGTCTCCCACGAGTTGGTACCCATTTTGCTTAAGAGTTGTGCAACGTGCAATCCACTCACAAAAGGCAAACTGCGCGAAAGCGTAGGACGCAAAGTTACTGGCCTAAGTCCCGGAAGGCTTCCGGGATATGGTCGCAGGACCGCTGAGCAGGTGCAGCACCTCCTGTAGGCGCTGGATTTGCCGGCCCACAGGAGTAACCTATGTGTAAGTTCGCAACTTCCCTCAAGGGCAGATTTTCTGCCGTTCTGGCGATTTTTATCGCACTGTCCGTATCCGCCGTCTTAAGTGCCGAAGCGGCCCAGTTCAAAGTGGCCTGGGACGCGGTAAGCAACTCCGACGTCATCGGCTACAAGGTTTATCACGGCACGCAGAGCAGGAACTATTCCGAGGTCGACGACGCCCAGATGAACCTGTCCTACACCATCACCCAGACATCGGATTCGGAACCGCATTACATTGCGGTAACTTCATATTCAGCGAGCGGTGAAAGCAGCTACTCGACCGAACTGACCTGCTACACCATCCAGGCGGCAGCGCCCTCCAACGGCGAGATCCAGCCCGCCGGAAGCACCGTGTTGCAGCAGGGCGGCTCGCTGACCTATTCGATCGTTCCCGCTTCCGGCTACACGATTTCCAGCGTGGTGGTCGACGGGACCCCGGTCGGACAGGTTTCCAGCTATACGTTCTCCAGCGTGGAGGCGTGCCACACGATTTCGGCGACGTTTGTCCGCCAGACGTCCAATTACACCATCGCGGCCAGCGCGCTGGGCAACGGCACGATCTCGCCTTCGGGGACGGTGACGGTGGCCTCGGGAGGCAGCCAGGCATTTTCGATCACCCCGGCTTCGGGCGCCGAGATCGCCGACGTGACGGTGGACGGGACATCGGTGGGCACGCCCTCGACCTATTCCTTTAACAGCGTGAACGCGAACCATACCATCCAGGCCACCTTCGCGGCGAGCATCACCACGTATACCATCGCGGCAAGCGCCCTGAGCGGCGGCTCCATTTCGCCTTCGGGGACGACCACGGTGAACAGCGGATCGAGCCAGACCTACGCCATCACCCCCGACGCCAATTACAGCATTGCGGACGTAACGGTGGACGGTTCGTCAGTGGGCGCGGTTTCCAGCTACACCTTCAGCGGGATCGCCGCGAACCACACCATCCAGGCGTCCTTCGCCGCCAACAAGGCCCAGTATCAGTATACCATCACGGCGAGCGCCCAGACCGGCGGCTCCATTTCGCCCTCGGGGACGACCACGGTAACCTCCGGATCGAGCCAGTCCTATACCATAACCGCCTCCCGCAACTACAGGATTTCGGACGTGACGGTGGACGGCGTATCGGTGGGTGCGGTCTCCAGCTACACCTTCAGCAATATCACCGCAAACCACGCCATCCAGGCGGCGTTTGTATCGAGCTCCACTTATCTCATCACGGCGAGCGCCCAGACCGGCGGCTCCATTTCGCCTGCCGGAACCACGACGGTCAGCCGCTACTCCAGCCAGTCTTACACGGTCACCGCTTCCGCCAACTACACGATCGCCAACGTCCTGGTGGACGGCGTATCGGTGGGCGCGGTCTCCAGCTACACGTTCAGTCGTGTCCGGGCGGACCACACCATATCCGCAACCTTTGCGCTGAGAAGCTACACCATCACGGCGGCGGCCATGAGCGGCGGCTCCATCACGCCCTCCGGCAGCGTCCAGGCGGACGCCGGAAGCGACAAGACGTTTACCGTCAAGGCGGCCCCCGGCTACAGCGTCTCCGCGGTGATGGTGGACGGCGCATCGGCCGGAGCGGTGTCCAGCTACACGTTCTCGAATATAAGCGGCAATCACACGATCCAGGCGAATTTCGTATCCGCCAATCCCAACCCGGTCGTCGACGCGGGACCCGACCAGGCCGTCAGCGGCGGCACCACGGCGGTGATCAACGGCTCGAACTCCACCAGCCCGACGGTCATCACCTCGTATGTGTGGACCCAGATCGACGGACCGGCGGTGCAGTTGAGCAACTCCCGGTCGGCGATTTGCACCTTCCAGACCCCGAGCGTCTCCAGCGGGACGGCCCTTACCTTCCGCCTGGATGTGGCCAACCAGGCCGGCAAGACCGCAAGCGACACCTGTATCGTGAACGTGACCGGGACCGACCAGCCACCCGTGGCGCGAGTCGCGCAGGAACAGACGGTGGAGCCTTACGCCGCCGTAAACCTCGACGCCACGGCTTCGACCGACCCGGACGACGGCATCGAGTCCTACCAGTGGGCGCAAACGTCCGGCCAGACGGTGACGATCGTCAATGACGACACCGACCACGCTTCGTTCCCCGCCCCCTATCTCACGGACACGGGGACCGCGTTGACCTTCGAACTTACCGTGACCGACTACTCCGGCCTCAAGGCCACCGACCGCTACCTGGTCAACGTCAGCGACTCGGCCAGTCCGCCGACGGCCAACGCGGGCACCGACAGGAGCTCCGACGCCCTGGAGTCCACCTCGCTCGACGGCTCCGGCTCCTCCAACCCGGTGGGAGGGCTTTTGGCCTACCGGTGGAGGCAGGTCAGCGGCACGCCGGTCACCATCGCCGATCCCACGGCACCGAGCACCACCATCTCGGCGTCCTACTCCATAGACACCACCCAGCCGCTGGTGTTCATGCTCACGGTTACCAACGAATCCGGACTCTGCGCGTCCGACCGGTGCACCGTGACGATCCAGGGCGGACAGGGGGCCGATCTGACCGGGAGCTGGACCTCGGTTTCTTACAGCCGCTCCCGGCTGACCGGCACCTTCCTGCTGCAGAACACGGGGACCCGCGATGCCGGCAACAGCAGGGTGTCCTTTTACCTCTCGAACGACGGCGCCTCCATCACCTCCGGCATCAGCTCCATGTGGGTCCCGCCCATCGGCGCCGGGAGTGCGGTGAGGCTCTACCCCAGGTTCTCACTGCGCAATGCGAGCGGGAAGTACATCATCGCCATCCTGGATTCCACGACCAGGGTGGATGAACTGAGCGAGTCCAATAACAGGGTCGTCATACAAGTCCCGTGACCGATCCCGCCAACCCGCACCAACGGGCGGCCCCCGAAAACGGGGCCGCCCCCAAACGACACCAAACCCCGGCCTTCCCAGGCGCGGGGTTTTTCAGTTCGTGCCGGCCGGGCCGAGGACCGGTACGGTGCCAAGCGTTCGGCATGCACGCCCCTGCGCGTGCGGCCGAATCCGGGGGATGCGGGAAAGAAGCTGTTGCCCAAAGGAATATTAAGGTTCGCCAATTGCGGAACGAACGAAAATCCCCCTCCCTGCGATGGGAGGGGTTAGGGGGAGGAGCTTGAGGTCAACGACATTGCATCCCCTCCCACCAAAGGGAGGGGGAGTAGTCCGTACTTTTTGGCGGTCTCCTACTGAAATTTCGCTTTTGGGCAACGGGCCCGAAAGCCTTCCTCCGCTCTTTTAAAGATACCGGCTTGGACACCAATCGGTTTTACGGGCAGGGACCGGCCGAAGGCCGGCAAAAAGGTGACGCCGGGCGGCCGCCGGGCGTCACCTTATAGATGGCGGACGTGGTTTTCAGTCCAGGTAGAGCAGCAGGAGGTCGGAAGCCAGGGTCGGATTGGGGATTTTGACAGGCGTGTCGGGCGTGCTTTCATAGGCGTAGTCGATGAGCCGCACGTTATTTGCGGCATCCACGTGCAGCCGGATCCATCCGTAATAGTAACTCGATCCGACCTGAAGCTGGAACCCTATGTACTTGTTCCCGGTCCCGTTCAAAAAACTCAAGTGCACAATGTCGCTCGCATACCCCGTCGGGCTCTCGTCCATCAGCATAGGGTAGGACTGGCCGGTGTCCCACACCATTCCCGCCGGGGCCTGCGGGCCGACGGAACATCCGGGTGGAAGCGGGACCTTGTAAACGGGTACGCCGTCCTGCTCGAAATACAAAAACTCCATCCCGCTGACGATCTCGGTGTCAAAACCCCGCCACAGGGCGTCGGGATTGTCGGGAAATTCCGCCCAGGTGCTCCAGCCGGCGACGAAATCCGCGGTGGAATCGTTGTTGATGTCGATGCTGAAAGAGGTGGCGGTCTGGTTGAGCACCCCGGAATAAATGATCGCCGGCCAGGCTTCGGTTGCCGTGCAGCAAAGAAGCAGGGCGATCCCCAGTAAGTAAATGCGGCTTCTCATATTCGGTTCTCTTCGAATGGGGGGGCTGGAACAAAAAAGGTTGCACCCAAAAACCGGGCACCGTGCGCCCGTTAAGTGGATTTATAGCAAAGTTCAGGCCGTTTCCGGGCGCAGCCGGTTTTTAATGCAGGTATTTATGCACAGAGGAGTGATTTTCGTTGCCGAAAAAACCGTGCGGGCGGTTGAACGGCGCCCGCGGCGGGAGGGTGCGGCCCGCAGCCGCTACAGGAACTGCTCGATGCCCAGCTCTTTGGCCCTGTTCTCGATTTCGCGCGCCACGCCGGGATCCATTTGGATATCGTCGGGCCAGGGGCGGGTGTGGCCGTCTTCGGGACCCTTCCGGGTGGCGTCCACCGCCATCCGGCCGTTCCTTCTCACCAGGTCGCGGCCGGGGTCCACGTTGTTGAACAGTTTCCAGAGCACCAGGGAGTAGTCCCGAAGGTCGATGGCGGCATCGAAGAGCACCAGGATGGAAAAGGGGGCGAGGGCCGGTTTCGCCAGGAGCTTTTCGCACAGGGCGCGCCCCGGCGTCTTGCCGTCTTTGGCGAAGTTTACCAGGAGCACGCGGTTTCGGACCTCGATGGCCGGCACGTGGAAAGACGCCAGGAGGCCGGACGTCGCTTTCAGCGATTTTTCGATCTTTTTGGCGTCCGGGGGCGGCAGCTCCGTTTCCGGCCGGCGGAGGCGGGGCCTTTCATCGGCCCTTCTCCCGGTTGCATCCAGCCCGATCTTAGATCCGAAAAGGGGGTCCGGCGCGCTGTGGTCCAGGACGTCCAGCACGCCTTCGGCGATGAAGACGTCGCTTTCCGGGTCCAGCTCGTTCAAAATGGTTTCCAGCACTTTTCGCGGCGATTTCAAATCCACGCCGTGGTCCACCAGCGCCACCGCCTTGGAAAAACTCATCTGCCCCTGCCCCCACATGGCGCTCATGATCCGGCGGGCATGGCCGGGGTATTCCTTTTCGATGGCGGCCACCACGATGTTGTGGAACACTCCCTCCCAGGGCATCCAGAAGTCCCGGACCTCGGGCAGGATGGCCCCCAGCAGCGGCAAAAAAATGCGCTCGGTCGTCTTGGCGAGCCAGCAGTCCTCCATGGGGGGGCGCCCCACGATGGTCGCCGAATAGACCGGGTTTTTGCGGTGCGTCACCGCCGTTACGTGGAAAACCGGGTAATCCCCGACCAGCGAATAATACCCCGTATGGTCTCCGAAGG
>LUZZ01000172.1 GCA_001603845.1 Syntrophobacterales bacterium Delta_01
TTTAAGTTATGCTCCGGCATCCGGCACGAAAGAAGAAACTGGACAGAGGAAAAATTAACGCCTAGACTCTGCATGGCCGATGGCGAGCAAAGACGCACCTGTCCGTAGATTAGCAAATGATGGGTGGCGCGGTTCCATCGTGCCCACCGCCCGCAGAAAAAAGCGGAAAGACGCCGGATTCCAGCCCAGAAGCGCTGCGGGAATGGCGATTTTAGTGGTTTTGCTTTTATTTGCGGGGTCCACGCCGGAGCAGTAGAGCCAAAGCCGCGCCCATCCAACAGGTTTTCGGAGAAGGAGCGGGTTTTCCGCCCGGCCACGCGGTATTGTCCGTACCGCCTGCGCGGCGCGCCCGAAACCGGGCGGCGGCATAAAATATTCCGGTTATCTCTTTTAATCTTTATCCCCGCCGGGGGCTTCGTTTTCCATGAACACACTGGACTGGGTTCTTGTAGGCATTGCCGGTTTTTCGGTTCTCCGCGGGCTCATGCGCGGGGCCGTGTCCCAGATCTTCGGCATCATCGGGATCCTGGCCGCCTTCTATGCCGCGTCGCATTACTACGAACAGGTGGGGGCGAGGTTCCACGAGTATTTTCCGTCCCTGGGGGGCACGGCCGTCACCGTCGCATTCATCGTGCTGTTCCTCCTGACGTGGTTTTGCGTGGCCGTGTTGGGTTTCTGGATCGCGCGGCTGCTTCGAAGCGCCGGGCTCGGGTTCCTCGACCGGCTGTGGGGGGCCATGATCGGGATGGGCAAGGCCCTGCTGATCGCCATCGCCGCCATTTCCGTGCTGACGCTTTTCTGGCCCTCGACGAGCCTCCTTACGGGCTCCTTACTCGTTCCGCACATCCAGGACGCTTCCCGGTTCCTGTTCAAACTCGCACCGGAAAGGGTCCAGGAGGAATTTTCGAAAAGAGAGCGGGACCTGCGGCGTTTTTTCCAGCAAAAACAGGAGCCGCCCCGGCCCGCTTCCGACCATCGCGTGGAGATTAAGGCAAAAAGTGAAACAAAACGATAAGGAACGCTGGGAAAAACTAAAAGACATCTGGAAGATCATCGACCGGCTCCGGAGCGAATCGGGTTGCCCGTGGGACCGGAGACAGACGCCGGAAACCATCCAGACCTACCTCCTGGAGGAGGCCCATGAAGGGGCCGCCGCCGTGCGCGCGGGAAAGCCGCGGGAGGTCGCCGAAGAACTGGGCGACGTCCTGTTCATGGTCTTTTTTCTGGCCTACCTTTACGAGGAGCGCGGGGATTTTTCTCTCGACGAGGTCTGCGACCTCATCAGCGCCAAGATGATTCGCAGGCATCCCCACGTTTTCGGCGAAACCAGCGTGGGGTCCGCCGAAGAGGTCAAGGACAACTGGGAGAAGATAAAGGCCGAGGAAAAAAACGAAAGCGGCAGGAAGGCGGAACCGGTGCCGGAGACCCTGCCCGCCCTCATCCGCGCCTACCGGATCGTGTCGCGGATCGCCCGGAAGGAAAACGGGACGTGGAACGACGTGGAGAAGCGGGCGATCGATTTTTCCCGCAAAGCCCGCGAATTCGCCGACGCCATGGGTTCGGGAAAACAGGCGTCCGCGGAATCGGTCGGCGATCTTTTCCTCGACCTGGTGAACCTCAGCCGGATCGCCGGGTTGCGTCCCGAGGACTGCCTGCACCAGGTACTGCGCAAAATCGAGCGGGATTAACCCGGCGCGGAAGGCCGGTTTCGAGTCATAATCGCTAAACTTTTCGGACATATCTGACGAATATATGATAGAGATCGGCAACTCCCGCCCCACGCAGATCGAAAAAGCGCTGGAACTGGCTGCGCGGTTCGGGTGGACCGTGCCGGCCGATGCGGCCCTGGAGGACCTTTTCGGGCGATTCCGGGACCTGATAGACGAAACCGACGCCGCCATGAAGGATTCGGGGGCGGCCGCGGCGTGCGCCGCGTGCGCATCGGCCACCGGGAGCTGCTGCTTTCCGGAAATGGAACAGGGCTACGGCGCCCTGTCCTTATACGTAAACCTGCTCATGGGATCGGATATTTCAGCGGCGGCATACTTTCCGGGGGGGTGCCGTTTCGCGGGGGAACACGGGTGCAGGCTCAAGGCCCGGCATTCTTTCTGCCTCAATTATTTTTGCCCCGGTCTGAAGGAATCCATCGGCAGGGCCGGGCTGGAGGAGATACTGCGGAGTATCGGCCGGCAGTTGCTCGCGGGCTGGGAGCTGGAGCGGGCCCTGGCGAGGTGGACGGCTGATTGGCGGAAATAACGCCGGCCACGCCGGCATAACCCGAGTAAGGTAAAGAAGTTTCACCGGCTATCCGCGGCCAAAAGGTTACATCATGAAGTACAGGGATTCAGAGGGAATGGACGATGCTTTTTTTCCCATTTCCCCATTCATGATCTTTCCCGAAGCATACGGAGATTTCGGGATCTATTTGAGGAAAGGGAGAAATTACCTTCTTTTTACCCGCGAAGGCGAGCAATTCAGCCGCAAGCACAAGAATATCCTCCACGAGAACGGAATCCAGGAAGTTTATATCGAATCTTCTCAAAAACCGAGCTACGACCGCTACCTGGAAGAAAACCTGAGCAGGGTGCTCCTGGACGATTCCATCCCCCTGTCCGTCCGGTCCAGCGTCTTTTATTATGCCTCCAGGATGGTCGTGGACGATCTTTTCAGAAACGTGGAAGATCTGCTGGACCGGCCGATGCTGGATAAGTTGACCAACGTCGTGCGGTCGGGCATCCGGTTTCTTGCGCTGCCCGACGCCATGAAAAACATCATCCCCGTCATGTCCCGCAACTTCAAGGTCCCGACTCACTGCGTCCACGCGTTCATTTACTCGGCGGCGCTTTTCGGAACGCTCGGCGCTTCGGAGCAGGAAAATATCGACCTTGGCCTCGGCGCGATCCTTCACGACATCGGCAAGTCCACCCTGCCCAAAATGGTGCTCTACAAGCGGGGCAGGCTCAATTCCGAGGAACGGGAGCTGATACGGCTTCACCCCGCCAAGGGGGTGGGGATGTGTTCGCAGGTGCCGCTGGGGCAGGTTTGCCTCAACAGCATCCTGTTTCACCATGAAAAAGGCGACGGCAGCGGGTATCCGGCGGGGCTCACCATGGCGTCCATTCCCCTGCACGCCCGGATAGTGGGCATCGCGGACGTCTTCGACGGCCTGACCAGCCGGAGGTCTTTCGTCGATCCCATCTCCGCCGACCGGGCGCTTTCCATGATACTGGAACCCTCCACCGGGCTCTACGACCCGAATCTGCTGGAAAGATTCGCGGAAGTGCTGACCCAGGCGGGTGCGGCCGGCCTCAACTGACCCGAGTCCCGGCCCGCCCTATTCCCATTCCAGGGCGTCCAGGACCCCGTGGCACCGGCAACTGGTGCCTACCAGGTACCTGCCGGGCGCCTGCCCCACCGCATCGAGCATTTTATCGAGGCTCCTCGCGGGATAGCCCCCCACACCCGGCGCAAGCTGCCAGCTTCTCAGGACCACCGGAGTGTAGCCGGGGACGATGATTTCGTCGAACACATCAAAAAGATTGGTTACCCGCGGTTCGCCGGACTTGGTGCACACATCTTCGGGTTCGACGCAGGAATCGGGGCACAGAAAGGTCGCAAAGCTGGCGTACACCGTGCCGGAAACGGCCCGAATGGGATTGGGGACCTGCGGCGCGGCGCTTTCCGGAACGGCGAGCCTCGCCACCCGCGCCTTACCGGCCAGTGCGTGGAGCAGCCACTCGAAACCCACGTGCACCGGCACCGCCGGAATGATCNNCCCGCCACGCCCGTTTGCCGGCTCGCCTGTTCGACCCTTCCGCGGTCGCGGTCCACTATCGTTATGGCCGCATCGGGGAATTGGTGCTTCGTCCTTTCGGCGGCCATCGACCCGAACCGGCCGGCCCCCAGGATGAGCACCTCCCGCGGCGGGAATATATCCGGAAAAACCTCGCTGGGGCGGTCCGAAGCTGCCATCTTTGTTTTTCCATCATGTCGTATTGTGGTAAAATTATTAAATTATACACGACCACACAAGTAATTGCGCATTGTAGTTTCAGGGTAGGATGGCTGGAGCGAAGCGCCGCCCATCCCACAGCGCTCAATTCGCAAATAATTTTGGCGTTGCGTGTATAAACAGATCTGGCCGCCGGAAGACAAATCGATGAGCAACATTTTCGAGGCGTTCGACAAAATAGCGGAAAAGAAAATCCGCGAAGCAATGGAGGAAGGGCAGTTCGACGACCTGCCCGGCAAGGGCAAGCCCCTCGTCCTCGAAGACGACAGCCATATTCCCCAGGACATCCGGCTGGCCCACAAAATCCTCAAAAACGCCGACTGCCTCCCGCCGGAACTGGAGCTGCGAAAGGAAATCCTCACCATCGAAGAACTGCTCGGCGGCCTCAAAGACACCAAAGAAAAATACCGGCAGATCAAAAAACTCAACTACCTGATCATGAAGCTCAATATGACGCGCCGGTCTTCCCTCGTCATGGAAAAAAACCAGCACTACTTCGACAAGATCGTGGACAGGATGGGGACCGCCGAAAAGACGAAATAAACCCTCCCGGAAGCTCCGAACGCAAGCACTTCCCCCCCGAACCCGCAACTGGCAACCGGTCCTACCTCTTGTAGCCCGGAAGCTCGATCGACGTGCACGATTTCCCCGGCCCGCAGGTGCGGGTGGTGGCCGAAGGCCCGTAAGGCTTCCCGGAACCGCCGGCAGAATCTCCCATGGCGTAATTGGTGGAGCTGAGCACCCGTTCGAGGTCCTCGCCGCCGCACTCGCCGCACTTCATATCGACCTGGTCGTCGGACTTGGTGAATATGAATTCCTGGATATTTCCGCAGTTGTTGCACCTGAATTCGTATATGGGCATCGTTTCTCCCCGGTTGTGAAGTTCCGCCCGCGGCAAAGGCCCGGTGCGGCGCCGCATGTTCGGACCCTGAAATTGTAATCAAAACAGCCGCGACATGTCAATTGGAGCGAGCGAACATCGGGCGTCGCGGCGGGAAGACGGGAGGCCCGGCGGGAGAGTGTGCTGCGGGGGGTTTATCAATTGGATCAAATCGGATAAAATCCCTCCCGCCAACCATAAAGGCTTGTTTACGCACAAGCCCTGAGCGGGGCCGTCTTTCCCCTGGTCATGACAACTTTTCAGATCGCGAGTTTGCATGGAAAAAAAAGCCGACACCTCCTCCGACTTTTCGCAGAACAACCCTTTCGGCTGGAACGCCGAACAGTTCCGGGAAATGTGGTACGTGTTCCTGGAATCCATCGTAGAAGAAAACAGCAGTTCGCTCGTCCCGAGAAAGCGCGTGCGCTACCAGATCGAACAGAGCTGCCAGTTCCGTGATATCGCCGCGGGATGGGACAGCATGGACGGCTCGCAGCGCCTCGATGCCTGGAAGAAGCTCCTGGTGGCCGCCGAAGCCTCCGCGCGGGAGATCCTTCCGGTGTGCGTCCAGTGCGGGGAGTGCTGCCGCATGGGAAGCCCCACTCTGCATGCCGACGACATCGAAGCCCTGCGCTCCGGCAAGATCCCCTGGGAGCACCTCATGACGCTCCGCAAAGGGGAACCGGCCCGGTCGCCCTTCGACGGCCGGCCGTTCGTGCTGCCCGGCGAAAAAATCAAGATCAGGGAGAAGGAGGGCTCGCGCGAGTGCGTGTTCCTGGACGGCCAGACCGACCGGTGCACGATCTACCCCGACCGGCCGCTCCAATGCCGCGCCCAGGCCTGCTGGGACCCGGCCCCGGCGATGGACCTGGCGAACCAGCCCGCGCTGACCCGCCAGGATATCTTCCAGGGCGTGGACCTGCTGCTGGAAATCATTTCCGAACACGAACGGCGCTGCGGTTTCGAAGAACTCACCGCCGCGTTCGACAAGCTTTCCGAAAGCAACGGGCACGACGTGGACGACGTCCTGCGGCTCCTGTCCTACGAAGAGCATTTCAGGCAGTTCGTGTGCGAGAAGTTCCACATTCCGCCGGAAAATGCGGAACTGGTGTTCGGAAGAAGTTTTTCGGAAATGCTCGGCCTTTTCGGCTACCACGCCGTCGACGGTCCCGACGGCACCCGCGTGCTCACGCCCGAAACGGAAAACCCGCCTTCGGACGGCTGATACGATTGCATTCCAGCCGGTATTTTAAAAGAGCGGCGGAAGGCTTCCGGGGCTGTTGCCCAAAAGGATATCAAGGTCCGTCAATGGTGGGACGAACGAAAATCCCCCTCCCTGCGATGGGAGGGGGGCAGGGGAGTGTCTTATTTCCGGGCACTGACGACTCCCTCCCCCATCCCCTCCCCAATGCTGTTGACTTTAGGGGCGACATTCCATGAACTTCCCTCCCTTGGCGGGAGGGGCCGGGGGAGGGGGTTGATATCGCTAAGTTTTTCACCCCCACCCAGCCTCCCCCATCAAAGGGGGAGGAGCCTAAAGTCAACGGCATTGCATCCCCTCCCACCAAGGGAGGGGAGTAGTCCGTACTTTTGGGCGGCCCCTCCTGCTGAAATTTTGGTTTTGGGCAACAGCCCCTTCCTCCGTTCTCTCCGATTTGTAGACTAACTTTTCCGGATATCCGTCTCTACGGCCAAAGCGTATATTCTTGTAGGACTTTGGACAGACGAACCAACCAGACAAGGAGAGACGGAAATGATGGGAAAGGGTATCATCCTTTTGGCCGCCCTTACCTTTGCGACCCCTGTATTCGCCCAGACCGCCACCCCGGACCTGGACCGCCGCATCGCCCGCCAGGAAGCCAGGATAGAGCGGGGTGTTCGCAACGGTTCCCTGACGCGTTCGGAAGCGGCGAGGCTCAGAAGGGACGAGGCCAGGTTGAAACAGCAGCGGGCCAGGGCAAAAGCCGACGGCGTGGTGACCAGAAAAGAGCGGGCGGCCCTGCAGCGCGAAGCTGACCGCATGGACAGGCGCATCGCCGTGGAGAAGCACGACACCCAGGTGCGCTAGCCCGAAAACCAAGCAGGGCGGCGGACGGCCCATGGCCGCCCTGCCGTCCCGCTTGCCGTCTTACTTCCCACCCGCGCAACGTCTCGACGCGCTCAACCCGCGCAGGCCACGTCGCTCAAATAGTTTTCCGCCTCGCTGGGGATCACGTTCCGGTCAAGGCCCAGGGCCTCGGGGTCAACTCCCAGGCTCAGCCCGATCAACTGAGGAAAAAGCAGGCAGGGGATCTTCGAGTGGACGTCCCTCTGTTCCAAGATCACCTTCTGCATCCTGTCGAACTGCATCAGGCAATACGGACAGGTGACGCTCAGGCAGTCCGCGCCCGCCGCCGCCGCGTTTTTCAGCTTTTTTTCGGTCAGGTCCATCGACAGTTCGTCGTTTACCCCCAGGAGAGGCGAGCCGCAGCACTCATACTTGCTCATCCAGGGGATGCTCTGCGCCCCGGTGGCTTCCACCAGGGCGTCGAACTGCACCGGGGGAAAGGCGCTGTAGAGTCCCAGGATATCTCGCGGCCGCAGCAGGTGGCACCCGTAGTGCGTCGCGACCTTCATGCCCCGGAAGGTCTTGGTGACCCTTTTTTTGAGCCTCTCCACACCGATGTCGTTGTAGACGACTTCCAGGAAATGCCTCGTCTTGACGGTCCCGCTGATACTCAACCCTTCCTTTTGCAGGACGGCGTTGATTTCGGCCCGCACCGCCTCGTTTTCCCGGATGACGTGTTCGGCGCGCTTGAGGCTCCCGTAGCAGCAGTTGCAAAACGTCAGGATGTCGGTACCGTGCTGTTCGGCAATGGCCAGGTTCCTGGCGGCGGATACCAGGTAGGCCTTGAAGCTCAGGTTGCGGAGCGGATACCCGCAGCAGCCGAATTCCCGGAGGTCCATGGTCCGGAGCCCCAGCACCTGAAGGACTGTGTCGGATGCGACCTCGTACTGCCGCAGCCCCATCGAGGTCATGCAGCAGCGAAACAACGCGATTTTTCCAATTTCGTCTCTCATTGTTCCATCTCTTGGTATTTGTGGGAAATTGCCCGGTTTTTCAGTTCGTACATGATGTCGGTCACCGAAACGCACTGCGGACAGTTGTCCTGGCACTGGTAGCACCCCAGGCAGTTCCAGAGCATCTTGGAACCGAACACCAGGTCCCAGCAGCGAAGCCCGACGGCGTGCATCAACTGGTGCGGCAGGAGCCCCAGCACCTCACTCGGGTGACTGTAGTTGCGCACCACGGGGCACGAATTGGTGCACGCCCCGCACCGGTAGCAGTTGGAAAGCGAGTTTGCCTGAATCGAACTCCTGAGGGCGCCCAAAAGTTCCTTTCCCCCTACGTTCAGCGTGTCGCCGTTTCCGGACGGCTTGACGATGATCCCGTCGAGGGCCAGATCGACCGGTTTCCGGTAGCGTTCCTCGTCGAGCCGTTCCCGCTGGAGGCCGCGGTAGTACGCCAGGGGCGACAGGAGCTGAAATTCTTCCATGGAGTTTTCCAGGAGTCGCTCGCGCGCGGAAAACCACAGGTCTCGCAGCCGGATCCCCACCGGGCAGGCGATGCTGCACCGGTTGCAGTTGGTGCAGAGCACCACCCCCTGCTGGAGGGCGCGCAGTTGGCGCTTGCCCAGGTTTGCCCCGAAGGCCAGCCGTTTGAGCGAGGAGATCTTCTCGGAGGGCAGGATGTTCAAATTGGGGATTTCGTTGATGGCCACCGCCACCGAACACCGGAACGTGCAGGCGCCGCAGTGCGTGCAGGCGTCGAGTTCGATCATCTGCCGGGTGGCCGCGTTGGCCGGGTTGAACCTGCCGCCCTGGACGGCGTTTATCATCAGGCTGAGCGGCCCGGCGAACATGTGGAACATCTTGCTGAAGGGCAGATAGGCCAGGAAAAGCAGGGCCGACAGGTAGTGGAGCCAGGTGAGCGCGCCGGGAAGGCCCGCACGGTCGGCCAGCAGTGCGATGGGCCGCATGGCGACCGACATCGCGTAGCCCACAAAACCCCAGGCCGGGGCGGCGTGGCACTGCGCGCAGTTCAACTCGTGCACGGCCTTGCCCCTGGCGAGGGTTGCGGCGTCGAAGGGGCCGCGGACGGACGGCGATACCAGCCCGAAGTCTTCCACCCAGTAGGATTCCAGGGCGCGGATTTCCTGGTCATCGGCCTGTGTGGTGTAGGCTTCGACCATGTCCTGAAACGAACGGTTCGAGGTGATCTTGGCCGCTTCCAGGAAAAAGCCCGAAAAGATGATCACGCCCACCATCGCCATGGCGTAGACGTCCATCAGGCTGGTCCGGGGCCGTTGGACTCTGCGGAAAAACCTCCGGTAGATCGCCAGCGCCAGGCCGAACAGGATCAGCGCTCCCCCGACTTCCCTCAGGAACAGGAAAGGGTTGAGCGTGGAGGCGTAATCCGGGAAAAACGGGGCCACCAGGTAGGTGTCGAAGGCGTGGACCAGCAGGAGAAACACGAAGCCGCCGTAGATGCCCAGGTGCATGAGCCAGCGCAGGAAATCTTCCCGGAAAACGGGCCGTTGCAAAACTGCGTCCAGGAAAAAGACCTTGACAAGGGTAAACACCTTGCGGCTCATCAGCGTGAGGACCAGGCCCCTGCCCGCCGCTACGATCCGCCGGGAGGGGGAGAAGCAACTCCCGCCGGGTCCCAGCGAGTACCGGAACCACGTGGACACCTTCCAGACCATGCCCGCGGTGAAGACTGTGAGGGCCACAGCCAGCGCAATTTTGTGAAACATGTAACAAACTCCTGTACTTGAGTTCGCCGCTGTTTCCCGCAAACAAGATTTCGTCCGGGAAAAGATCTCGCACGGGCGCCTTTGGCGCCGCTTGCCAGTTATTCGGTGGAGACCTCAACCCGATCCACGGCCGGCGAACGGCAATCCGGAAAAGCGCCCAGGAAATAATACCAAAAAGTTAGAGATTAGTGCAATATAAATTCCCATAATAGTATTCTATTATAATATCGAGTGAGACCGCCTCCGCCCCGCGCTCCCAAAGAGGCGGACGGGAGTTTGCGGGGTCACCGCCGGCGGGACCGGAGCGGAATTAAGATTGATTTGGTCGCGGCGATTGAGCAAAACCGCCGGTGTAGCGCGGGTGCGGCGTCGAGGATTTTGCGGATGGGAAGCGGCAAAAGCGGGCCAAAAGTCGGATGTGAATCCAATGGTTTTATGTTCGGGCAAGCCCTAAATCACCAAATCCGGTGGAATATATGCTCTAAAATAGCATGCTATTATGATATTCATCGAAACCGATCCGGCCCGGCGCAGCCGGTGTCCATGCCTGCCCTCCCGGCCGGATCGGGCAGGCATTTCGGCTCCCGGAGGTTGCCGGGTTTCAAGCCGCACGAATCAATAGCGCGTCAGTTCTTCCACCGCCGCGGCGTCCAGGGCTTTGACCAGTTCGAGGACGAGCCGCAGCGAGCACAGGTAATCCGTAATGTTGACGATGGTGTTGTGAGTGTGCACGTACCGGGCGGGGGTCGCCAGGACCACCGTCGGCACGCCTGCCCCGTGCATGTGGATGGGGCCGGCGTCGGTGCCGCCTTTCCGGCGCACCGCGAGCTGGTGGCGGATGCCGTGCTTTTCGGCCGTGCGGACGGCGAACTCGATGAGCTTGCGATGCGCGATGGCCGAGCTGTCCATGAACCGGATCTGGACCCCGCCGCCCAGGGCGCACTGGCGCTCCTCGGGAGCGGTCCCCGGAAAGTCGTCGGCGGGAGCGCTTTCACACACGATCGCCACGTCCGGGTTCACGTGAAACGCCGCCGTCCCGGCCCCGCGGGTCCCCACCTCTTCCTGCACCGTTCCGGCCGCAAACACCGTGTTGGGGTGGGGCATGGAACCCAGCAGCCGCGCGGCGTGGACCACCACCGAAAGGCCCGCCCGGTCGTCGAACGCCTTGGAGAGCAGGAGGTCGGGGTGCCGCATCCGGACAAAGGGACTGTCCGGAACAATCGTATCGCCCACCCGGACTCCGAATTTGGCCGCCTCCTCGGCGCTTCCGGCTCCTACGTCGATGAACATGTCCTCGATTTTTACCAGCTTGTCCCGTTCGGCATCCGAAAGGAAATGCGGCGGCTTGGCGCCGATGACCCCCGGAATTTCCTCGCCGGAGCGCGTACGCACGCGCACCCGTTTTGCCGGAAGCGTGTGCGCCCACCATCCGCCGAGCGTGACGAACTTGAGCATGCCGCCCGCCGTTATGGACTGGACCATGAGGCCCACTTCGTCCATGTGGGCCGCCACCATGAGGCGCGGAAAATCCGCGGACCCTTTCCTTTCGCAGATCATGTCACCCGCCCGGTCGGCGGTGACCCCTTCTCCAAGCTCGCTACGAAAGATGCGCCGGACTTCGCTTTCCTCGCCCGAGGCCCCGTGGGCCTGGCTGAACTTTTCCAGAAGCTCCACCGCCTCTTCCCTGGTGCGCTCATCCATTGTTCGCCCCTTTCCATTGTTCGGCACGCGCGGATCATATTTCCCCGCCCGCGAAATTTCTCATGCTGATCGAGGGCCTGAAAGCTTATGTACAGGCAGGCCCTAAACTTCTTTAAGTCCGCGAAACCCCGATATCAACGGCCACTCAGGCCGAAGGCGGCCGCACGAAGACCCGTTCCAGGTTGGCCTCCGATATCCGCGAGATCAGCTTTACCAGGAAAAACACCACGGTCAGCGAAAAAACCAGCCTGGCCCACAGGATCCCCGAAACATGGCTGCCGATCAGGGCCATGACCAGCGTGTCTTCGATAACGCTGTGGCACAGGCCCATCAGGCTCAGCGAAAAAAGCACGTCCCGCCTGCTCGCGCGCCCGGAAACGGCTTCCTGGACGATCATGCCGCCCCCGTAGGCGATCCCCAGGGTCATGCCCACGATGGTGATGGTGCAGGCGGAAGGGCCGATGCCCAGAAGCCTCAGCACGGGGCTCAGCACCCGGACCATCAGCTCCGTTATTCTCAGCCGGGTCAGGATCTTCATCAGGAGTAGAAGCGAAAGGATAATGACGAAGATCATCACCAGTTCGCGGACCCTGTCCAGTGCCCACACCGGGATGGAGGGATCCTTTGCGGGCGGGAGCCAGTCGGCCCGGTTCGGCGCCTGGAGCCAGCCGCCCCACCGGTAAACCCGGAACAGGAGCCATCCGAAAAGGAAAGCGCCCGCGACGCGAAGGACCGCCATGTAGCGGAGGCGCACGCCGGCTTTCTGGGCTATGCGCAGTTCGATGGGCAGGTTGTGGGCCACCAGCATCATGACCGCCAGGACGGTGGTCTGGGCCACGGTCACGGTGTGTCCCAGGCCGAGGGACGAGAAAATGATCACGCCGCCGTACAGGTTGGTCAGCATGGTGGTGGCCCACACCAGGCCCATGGTGCCCGGAAGCCCCACCACGTGCATGGCGGGCGAGAGCGCGCCGCCCAGGGTGGCCACCAGGCCGAACTCCTGCGCCACTTTCACGATAATGACGATGGGGATCATTATTCTGAAGAGAAACCAGCTTATCTGGAAGGCTTCCGCGAACAGTTTCCTGGTGAATTCGACCGGGGCTGAACCCATGGACCGTTTGTTTTCTACTCCTGGGAGATCAGAATGACAGAGCATACCGCGAGAACGATTCCGGCCATCTGGGCAAGGTTTAATTTTTCACGGAAAAAGATAAACGCCAGCACGATGCTCACCACCGGGTAAACGGCGGTGAGCGGCGCAATGACCGACACCTTGCCGGTGCGAAGGGCGAACATGAAAAACAGCAGCCCCAGGTACCCGGCAACCCCGGTCAGCACCGACGGCACGATCCCCCGGATCTCCGTGCCCAGTTCGGGCCGCAGGAAAAGGTAGACCAGCAGCCCCGTGCAGGCGCCCCCGATCACTTCGTAAGTGAAAGCGCTTTTCGGGTCCAGCCAGTTGACGGCGAGCTTGGGCAAAAACGCCCACAGGCCCCAGGCGAGGATGGCCAGCATGGAATAGACGAGCCAGTCTTTCATACACGGAGGCTTTCGACGGGATCAGCCGCCGAGCCAGGCCGCATCCAGCGGATTGCGGTCGGGCAGGCGGTGGTAGGTGTATTGGGGATAGCCCGCCATGAGGATCCCGGTGATCGCATGGTCTGCGGAAATCCCCAGGGTGCGGCCCAGGGCCGGGGACTCCACGGCGCACCTCTGGACGTAGCCCGCCCAGCAGGTGCCCACACCCAGGGCGGGGGCGTAGAGTTCGACGTATTCCAGCGCCAGGAAAGTGCTCACCTGCGCCGCCCCCAGGCTTTTGGGCGCGTGCGCGACGATGAGGTGCGGCGCGCCCCGCAGGAGCTGGTCCCTCCCCTTTGCGTGCGCGTGGATCACCGCCGGGAAATTGTACAGCGTGGCGATTTCGGGCCGAGTGCGGACCACTTCGCCCATCCAGTCCAGCACCACCCCGCGGACGAGGTCCAGGGGTTCGCGGCCTTCGACGATCAGGTAGGAAAGCCCCTGCGTATTGTGGCCGGACGGCGCAAACCGCGCGATATCGAGCAGCTTGAGCATAAGGTCCCGCGGAATGGGTTCTTCCGTGTACCGGCGCACCGACCGGCGCGAGCGCAGGAAAACGGCCGCGGTTTCAGGGGCCACCGGGAACCCGGACGGAATGGGGAACTGGGCCGACAGCGGGCTGTTGACGTTATCCAGCGCCCCGTAGGGACACACCGCGACACAGTGCCCGCACTTGATGCAGTAGTCTTCGCCGCCGCGCTTCACTGTCGGCAGCCCTTCCGAATCGAGCGCCAGCACCGCCGCGGGGCACACCTCGACGCATATTCCGTCCCGCGCACACTTGTTTTCGTCAACCGTTATCAGGGCCATGAGTCTCCTTTGCTGGATGCTCGATACTCGATGCCGGTACCGGATACCGGATTTTTGACCCCGGACACCCGGTAGGAACAGGAAGCAGGAGCTTCCAAAATTCGGTTCCCAGGCCGGAGCCCGAGAACCGGCAGATTGCAAATAAACAGCGTAACGGGGTAGGGTGGAAACGGCTCCATCGCGCCCACCGAATGCATGCCGGGTAACGAACAAGCCGGTGGGCACGGTAAGGCCGTGCCCACCCTGCACCTCGACCGGGTCATGCCAAACCGGGACCCGGCTCTTTGTCCTCGCTCCCTATGGGGAGCGCTGGAACCGATCGGCCAGCCGGCATCAAAAAAGATCCGACTTGAAAAAGTCCTCGCCCGCCGAGGGCTTCGGGGGTTCGTGCTGGGTCGGGTACTGGCCGTCCTGCGGATCGAAAGACTCCGTCTGGGGCTCGTCCGAAGGCGGCGGCGTTCTCCCGGTGGGCGGGCTTCCCGCAAACGCGGCGTAGACGGTGCCCGGCTGGCTCGCAGTGGCCATCGCCCCGGACTCGGAATTGATCCTGGCAAAAATAATCCCTTCGGGGATGGCAAACGTCTCCACGGGCTTGTCCTTGAGGTACTCTTTCATGAAGTACACCCAGATGGGGCAGGCGGCCCGCCCGCCCGTCTCCCCCTTGCCCAGGGAGACCGTATGGTCGTCGTAGCCCACCCACACCCCGGTCAAAACCGTGGGAGTATAGCCGATGAACCACGCGTCCTTCAACTCGTTGGTGGTGCCCGTTTTCCCCGCCGCCGGCCGGCCCAGTTCCCTGGCCCGCTTTCCGGTCCCTTCCTGCACGACCCCCTGCAGGAGGTCGGTCACCAGGTAGGCGGTCTGGGGCGATATGCTCTGCTCCCTTTGCGCCTGGTGCGCTTCCACCAGCCGGCCGTACCTGTCGAACACCTTTTCTATCAGGTAGGGCTCCACCCGCTCTCCCTGGCTCGGAAAAGCCGAGTACGCGGTGAGCATCTCCGACATGGTAACCCCCGACGCCCCCAGCGCCAGCGACAGGGTGGGGGTGAGCGGCGAGGTGATCCCCAGCCGCCGGGCGAAGTCGATGACGTAATGCACGCCGATGGCCTGCAGCAGCTTCACCGTGACCACGTTGCGGGAGTTTATGAGCGCTTTTCGCAGCAGGATGGGCCCCCAGAACTGGCGGTCGTAGTTGGCGGGCTTCCACACCCTGCCGACGCTGTCGGTAAACGAAATGGGCGAATCGATCAGGATGGAGGCTTCCGTGTAGCCCTTTTCGAGCGCCGCGGCGTAGATGACCGGCTTGAAGGAGGAACCCGGCTGCCGCACGGCCTGGGTGCACCGGTTGAACTGGCTCTTATGGAAGTCCCTGCCGCCCACCATGCAGATCACGGCCCCCGTGGCCGGCGAGATGGACATCAGGGCGCCTTCCATGTTCGGGTCCTGTTCGAGCGAGCAGACCCACGTATTGTCTCCCTGGCGCTTGAGGAGCTTGACCCGCAGCATGTCCCCGGGTGCAAAGACCTTTTCGGCGCGCTTTGTCGAAAACTGCGCCCACTGCCAGCCGGCCGGCGGGATGACGGCGGTTTGCTGCCGCCCCAGGTCGAGGACGCACGTCTGGGTCTTCGGATCGTAGGAGCGGATCAGGCCCGCCACCACCTTGCCCTCGGCCAGTTCCCCGTTGGACTTGACCAGCACCCGCAGGGCGGAGGGCCAGTCGTTTTTGGGCACGTTCACGTGCAGGCCGCGATACTTCCGGTGCCGTTTATCCAACTCGCGCAGCCCCTGGTCCAGGGCCTTTTCCGCAATCCTCTGCGCCCGCGAATCGAGCGTGGTATAGATGGTGAGGCCCTCTTTGTACAGAGCGTCGCGGCCGTATCGCGCTTCGGCCTGCCGGCGGACTTCTTCGGTGAAATAATCCAGTTCCTTGACGGCCCAGCGCTTCGGTTTCGAGAAGCGCAGCGGCTCGGCGAGCGCCTTTCGGGCTTCCTCCGGGGTGATGAGGTTCGAGTCCACCATTCGCTGTATCACGTAGCGCTGCCGCTCGCGGGCCACCGGGAACCGGTTGATGGGCGAGAACCGGGAGGGCGCCTTGGGCAGCCCCGCCAGGACCGTCGATTCGGCCAGGTCCAGTTCGCTGGCGTGCTTGTCGAAATACGTCCGGGCCGCCGCCTCCACTCCGTAAGCGCCGGCGCCCAGATAAATCTGGTTCAGGTACAGGGTGAGGATCTGGTTTTTGCTCAGGCTGTTGTCGATGCGGTACGCCAGCAGGGCTTCCTTGATCTTCCGGGTAAACGTGCGTTCGGGAGTCAGCAGGAGCGATTTCACCACCTGCTGCGTGATGGTGCTGCCCCCCTGGACGATCTCACCGGCCTGGATGTTTTTGAGCATCGCCCGGAAGATGCCGATCAAGTCCACGCCCCGGTGTTCGTAGAACCGCGTGTCCTCGGCCGCGATAAACGCATTGATGAGGTGGCGCGGGAGGGTGTCCAGCGGCACCAGGTACCGGCGTTCGGTGAAAAACTCCGCGATCAGCTCTCCGTCCGAGGAATAGACGCTGGTCACCAGCGGCGGATGATAGTTCTTCAGGGCCTCGATACTGGGAAGAGACCGGTCGATCTGCACGTAGAAGGCGAAAAGGACGGCTCCCGCCGCCAGCGTCACGAATAGAAGGACAGAAAATACGGCGAATAAAAACCACCGAAAAGACTTCCCTTTCGGCGCACGTTTCGACTTGGAAGGCTTTCTCATGAACCACCTCTTGCCGGCCCCCGGCGCACCTGCCGGGGTGAAACGAGATTTAGAGTAACACTATCCGTTCCGGTCAAACTATAATCTTTACCATATCGGAACAAAACAAAAAATAGCGGCACCTCCCGCGGGCGGGAATAATAGGGCTCATGCCCAGTGCATTCAAAGTGGTGTTGAAGAATGCTTTAGCAGCATGGGGGCGCTTCGCGCTCCGCCCCCTACGCTGCTTCTCGGCCTGATTCGGCGCGTGCGGCCGAACCCCGGGGATTCAATGTTGTTGGCTTTAGGGACGACGCTCCATGAACTCCCCTCCCTTGGCGGGAGGGGCAGGGGG
>LUZZ01000173.1 GCA_001603845.1 Syntrophobacterales bacterium Delta_01
ATAAAGAAGATGACCGCCAGAAGGATGATCAGAAAACCGGCGTAATTGACCGGCAGCGTCTGCATGGCGTACAGGGCCAGGATGAGCGAGATGCCGCCCACCACTCCCGGAAGGATGGCCCCCGGGTTGGAGAGTTCGAAGTACAGCCCGGCCAGCCCGATCATCATCAGAATGTAGGCGAGATTCGGGTTGCTGATGGTGCGCAGCACGTTGTGCTGCCATCCCGGCTCTATCCTGCGCTGTTCGACTCCCGCGGTGTGCAGGGTGACGGTGCCGCCCTTTCTCTGGAGCTGCCACCCGTCCAGCCTGGTCATCAGCGCGGGCAGGTTTTCGGCCACCAGGTCGATGACGTTCAACCGGAAGGCCTCCTCGGCGGTGGCCGACACGCTGGACCGGATCGCGTCTTCGAGCCATGCGGAATTCCGGCCCCTCTGGGTGGCGATGCTCCTGGCAAAAGCCAGCATGTCGTTCAGCACCTTCTCACTCATCGTCGACGGCAGGTCGCCTCCGCCTCCCGTGACCGGGTGAGCCGCCCCGATATTGGTCCCGGGCGCCATGGCGGCGATGTCCGCCGAAACGGTTATCAGCACCCCGGCCGATGCCGCCTGCGCCCCGCTCGGCCCCACGTAGACCACCACGGGCACCTCGGAGTTGAGGATATTCTGCACAATGCCCCGCATCGAGGTCATGAGCCCGCCCGGAGTGTCCAGCACAATCACCAGGAACTGAGCGTGGTCCTGCGCGGATTTATCGATCGCGTACTTGATGAAATCTTCCACCGCCGGGTTTATGGTATCCCTCACTTCGATGATGTTGATGTGAGGGTGCGGGCTTTCCTGGGAACCGCAGGGCGCGGCGGCGACAGAAAGCACAAAGGCCATAAAAAGCACAATAAGCGGAAGACGTTTCCTGTCAAGTCTCATTTTATTTCCAGGGCGCGCGCGCCGCTCCCGGCCGCCTGCCCGGCTCCCGAAGCCGGATTGCAGTCCGGGATGGGAAGGGAGCGGAACAAACCGTCGGGGACGCAGAGATTTCTCTTACCGGCCTGCAGCTTGATCGGCCGGTTCCACCGGAATTGACTGAAGCACCAATCATTCCTGGCTATAGATTACCATACTCTCAAAATTAAGCAATCAGCCCAGGAGCTTGAGGACTTCCTTCAGGTCCTGCCACGCTGCCGCCTTTTGAGCCGGGTTCCTTAGAAGATATGCGGGATGGTAGGTACAGATAAGGGGGATGCCCCGCCACAGGTGAATTTTTGCACGCACCTGCCACATCGGCTTGGAGCTTCCCAGGAGCGCCTGTGAGGCGCACGCCCCGAGGGCGCAGATAACTTTGGGTTCGAGTGCTTCCAATTGTTGGAACAAAAAGGGCAGGCAGGCCGCCATTTCCTCTTCCTGGGGCGTGCGGTTGTTCGGAGGCCGGCATTTCACCACGTTGCAGATGTAAGTGTCCGCGCGCTGTAAACCGATCGCCCGGATCATCCTGTCCAGGAGCTTGCCCGCCCGGCCGATGAACGGGCGTCCCTGCTTGTCTTCGTCGAAACCGGGGCCTTCTCCCACAAACACCAGGCCGGAGTTCGCCGAACCCTCCCCGAAAACCAGGTGGGTGCGGCCCGCATGCAGCCGGCACCGGCTGCACTCCCCCAGGGCGGCCCGGATTTCGGCGAGACGGGCGTCGGAAGACGGAAGGCGGAGGACGGGTGTCGGGTGTCGGGTAGCGGAGGACGGAGGACGGAGGTCGGGTGTCGGGTGTCGGGTAGCGGATGCCGGGTGGCGGGTGTCGGAAGACGGAAGACGGACGTCCGGTACTGAGGGCTGAGGGGTGGGGGAGGGATGGCGTTTGGCGGATGCGGGCGGCCCCTCCGTCTTTCGTCCTCCGTCCTCGGATATCCGTTCGGCGGATGCGCGGGGGGCGGCCACCGCTTTTGCCCGGCGGGCGGAAGGGGATGCGGCCCACTCCTGCACCCCGCCGGCCCGGCAGCAGGCCTCCACGGTCCACCGCAGGTTTTCGAGCGCTTCGCACAGTTCGCGCAGCTCTTTTTCGTCCGCCATTACCGGCTCCCGTCCGAGAAAAGCCGCTGGACCCTGTCCCACACCTCGGCCGCCACTTCCTCCTTGGTGAGCCGCGGAAGGGCGGTTATCTTCCCGTCCCGTTCCAGGATCTTCACTTCGTTGGTGTCGGTCCCGAAGCCCGAGCCGTTTTTCATGAGATCGTTGGCCACGATAAAATCGAGGTTTTTGGCCACCAGCTTTTCCCGCGCGTTTTCCACCAGGTTTTCGGTCTCCGCTGCAAAGCCCGCCAGCACCTGCGCGGGAGGCTTCGACTTTCCCAGTTCGGCCAGGATGTCGGGGTTCGCTTCGAGACGCAGCACCTCGCTCGCATCCCCTTTTTTCCGTTTTTGCGGGGCGGTCTCCGAAGGCCGGTAGTCGCTGACCGCGGCCGCCATGACGATGGCGTCCATTTGCGGAGCGAGCGCCCGGATGGCCGCCTGCATCTCCAGGGCCGTCGTGACGGACGTCAGTTCGACTCCGGGCGGGGCCTCCAGGGAGCACGGGCCGGAGACCAGGTGGACCCGTGCCGACCGGCGCGCGGCGACCCTGGCCAGCGCATAGCCCATCTTGCCGCTGGACGGGTTGCTGAGAAACCTTACCGGGTCGAGCGGTTCCCAGGTCGGCCCGGCGCTTACCAGGACCCGTTTTCCGGAAAGACCGGGAGGCGTGATCAGCCTGGCGGCGGCTTCCGTGATGTCGGCCAGGTCGGCCAGGCGGCCCGTTCCCTCTTCGCGGCAGGCCAGGGAGCCGCTGGCGGGGCTGCAAATTGCGTAACCCAGCCCGGCCAGGGTTTCCACGTTCCTCTGCGTGGCCGGATGCTCCCACATCTTGACGTTCATCGCGGGGCATACCAGCACCGGCGCGGTGGTGGCCAGCAGGATGGTGGTGAGATAGTCGTCGGCGATGCCCGCCGCCATTTTCGCTACCAGGTTGGCCGTTGCCGGAGCCAGGATGACGAGATCGGCAAGCCTTGCCTGGTGAATGTGGCCGATCTGCGATTCGGACTCCAGGCTGAACAAATCGAGCCCCACGGGGTTCGAGGAAAGGGCCTGAAAGGTCAAAGGCGTGACGAACTGCGCGGCATTGGCGGTCATCACCACGCGCACCGTGGCGCCGGCCTTCACCAGGAGGCGCACGAGTTCGGCGGCTTTGTAGGCGGCGATCCCGCCGCTCACGCCGAGAAGAATTGACTTGTCCTTAAACATTGCGACTTTCCGAACGGAGACCCTGTTTACCCTGCCCGCCTTGTCCTGCCGGCCGCGGTCTCCGCGGTGAAACATCTTTTAGTTGCCCGTAGCCGGGGCCACGTAGATTTCCGCCGTGGTCCAGATCGTCCCTTCGCTCAGGAGGATGACGCAGGTCTTGTCCGGTTTTTCGAATATCAGGGCGGATCTCCTGTAGCGGAACTGCCCCTTGGGTTTCCAGCCGTCCCGCGGCAGGGCCATGGAGAAGAAGTTGATGAGCGAATTGACATCCACCCTGCCCCTGAGCGTAAGAACGCCCGATTTCATCGCCCCGGACTGGAACACGTACGAGTCTTTGGACACGAGGTCCAGTTCGGAAGGAATGGGGATGTCCGGAAAATCCAGGTACTGAGGCCTGGAGCCGGTCGAGGGGGCGGGAGCAGACGAGCCGGACTGGGACTGCTGCATCACGGGATTGGGGGGAGGCGCATTGGAGTGCGTGCAGCCGTATGCGGCCACGCAACAGACGATGACGACGAACAGCAGGAATTTTTTCCGGATCTTCATAATCTAGGCCCCCTTCGCGGTTTCCGATTTTAAAAGTACCCCTTCGACTTTACCTCTTTTACTATGCTCGTCGGCCTTTTCGCAAGAAAAACGGACGACGCCTCTTCCTGCCGCCGCTCGGGATCCGAAAACCTTGGTTCCCTATTTATCGAGTAAAATCAGCTCTTCTATAGGCCGCCTGTGGGAACTCTGCTTGCTGTGTTCGGGGTAACCCACCGCCACCACCGCCATCAGATCGAGCCTGCCCGGCAGCTCCAGGATCTCCATCACCTTATCGCCGTTCTTCAGTATCTCGCCGATCCACACCGCCCCCAGGCCCAGGGAATGGAGCGCCAGCAGAAAGTTCTGCAGACAGGCTCCCACCGCCTGGCAGTCTTTCACATAGTCGTAGGAGTTGTCCTTGTCCAGAAAAACGGGGACCAGTACCGGCGCCGATTTCAGGACGGCCGAATACCTGGTGAGCCCTGCCAGCTTTTCCTTGATGGCCTGGTCGCGGACCACGGCAAACCGCCATGGCTGGTTGTTGAGCCCCGAAGGCGCCCAGGATGCCGCCGTGAGGGCCGTCAGGATGAGGTCGCGGCTGACGGCGGCGTCAGTAAACCGGCGTACGCTGCGCCTGTCGTGAATTGCCTGCAAAACGGGAGTCGGGGGTATTGGCCCGCTCATGCGTCCTCCTCTTAAGTATCTAAAAATGTTAAATAAAATAAGTTACGGCGCGGCCTTCCCCTTCCCCCTTCCGGCCGGAACGGGAAGAGCCGGATGCCCGCAGTCCAATACCGGCCCGTTTGCGGTATCGGGCAGCGGGGGGCCGGACGCCGTGGTCTCCAACACACATCGTCACTTCGCATTGTGCACGGTTTCAGGGCTGATTTCAAGCGGGGCAGGCAATTGGGACGTGAGCGCGATGCCGGGCGCCGGGTGCGGGGCGGTCAAAATCACGCCGGCTGGCTTGATTTTTGCTTTACCGGGTTCGAGGAGGCGTTTGGCGGAGCCGGAAGGTACCTGGATAACTATTTGAAAAGTCTTGATAAAGTGTACTGGCAACAAACGGATGGGGCCGAAATTGCATTTTATGGTTTCAACTTTGTGCCCGGTTGTTTTATAAACTGATCTGCTTTCGAACGGGAAAAGGGAGCGGGTTAAGGTTGTGGAATAACTCGTGGGGGACCAGGAGAAAGTGCTGAGATGGTAAGAGCAGTCGTGGATGACACGAGTCCCGAAAGAACCGTACTGAAGTTGGGCGGCCGTTTCGACATAAACAGCGCCCCGAAGCTCCGGAGGGATTTTTTGAAATTGGCCCGTGAAAGGGGCTTGCGCCGGTTGGAAATCAACATGTCCGACGTCCTGTGCGCCGATACGTCGTGCATCGCCGTGATGATCGAAGTACTGCGGGCGGTGCGCGGCCGCGGGGGAGAGCTCAAAATTTCCGGCGTCAATGAAAACACCGCCAGGATGATCAGTATCTCGCAACTGGACGAGATGTTCGAAGACGTTATCATCGAAGGGAACGGCAAAGATTCTCATGGGTTCGGAAGACCTGATAGAAATCAACGGGCTCAATAGCTTCTACAAAGGCCGGCAGGTACTTTTCGACGTCACGTTCGCGATTCCCAGGCACCGGGTGACGGTCATCATGGGGGTGAGCGGGTGCGGGAAGACGACGCTGCTGCGCCACCTCATAGGGTTGAAGCCGACCGGTCCGGGCGAGGTGGCCATTGACGGCGAGGATCTCGGCAGGTTTTCCGAAGGCCAACTCAAGGCCTATCGGCGCAGGCTCGGCGTGCTCTTCCAGGGAGGGGCGCTTTTCAATTCCATAAGCCTGCAGGAAAACATAGCGGTTCCTCTGAAGGTACACACCAAGCTTGCCGAAGAAACCATCCGGATCATGACCCTCATGAAGCTCAACATGGTGGGGCTGTCCGGTTTCCTCGACTACATGCCGTCCCAGTTGAGCGGCGGGATGCGCAAGCGGGCGGGTCTTGCCCGCGCGCTGGCGATGGATCCCGAGATACTGTTCGTAGACGAACCCTCTTCAGGCCTCGATCCCATTACGGCCGCGGGGCTCGACCGGCTCCTGCTGGAGCTGCGCGAGACCCTGGGCATGACGCTCGTGGTGGTGACCCACGAGCTGGAAAGCGCTTTCCTGATCGCCGACCGCATCGTCATGATGGACGAGGGCAGGGTAATGGCCGCGGGCGCGCCGGAAGAGGTACGCAACAGCATCAACCCCAGAGTCCGCCAGTTTTTGAGTAGAGAGGCGGACCCGCTCCAGGTAAACCAGGAATCTTACCACGACAGCCTCTTCGAGGCTGGAAAATGATTTAGCGTAGCTCCCCCCCCGGTTATGGCTGCGGGGGCCACGCTCTCATCAAAACTGTTTCGGAAGGGAGGCCGGATGGCTAATTTGATCCAGTCGCTTGGCGCTTTTGGGATTCGCCAGCTCATAAGCGTCGGCCGGTTGGGGGTCTTTTTTCTGTACACGATGCGCGGTCTTTTCCTCCCGCCGGGCAAGTTTTGGCCGGTTATCAAACACGTCGAATTCATCGGTTCCAAATCTTTTATCGTCATCGGTTTTACGGCGGCGTTTACGGGAATGGTGCTGGGGTTGCAGGGCTATTACACCCTGTCGATGTTCGCCTCCGAGGGCATGCTCGGTTCGGCTGTGTCGCTCAGTCTAATCCGCGAGCTGGGGCCGGTGCTCACCGCGCTGATGGTCACCGGGCGCGCCGGGTCGGCCATCACCGCCGAGATCGGCATCATGAGGATCGAAGAGCAGGTAGACGCCCTGGAGTGCATGGCCATCGATCCCTACGCCTACCTGGTTACTCCCAGATTCATCGCGTGTATCATCGCGCTTCCCCTGCTGGTCGCATTCTCCGATGTGGTGGGCATCATCGGGGGCTACCTGGTCGGGGTGGACCTGCTGGGAGTCAGCGGCGGCGCGTTCTGGGACGGCATCCATGTCAGCGTGCTGTGGAGAGACGTCTACATGGGAATCATCAAATCGCTGTGTTTTTCTGTTTTGATCATATGGATATGCACTTACAAGGGATTTTACGCCGGAGTGGACGAAGGCAGCTTCGGGCCGGAGCAGGTCAGCCGGGCCACGACCAACGCCGTCGTCATTTCCTCGATATCCATCCTGATAAGCGATTACGTTATTACGTCGATCCTGCTTTGATAAAGGAAGAGTAATGGAAAAAAAGTGGCTCGAATTCAGCGTGGGGGTCTTTATCTTAGTGGGTCTGGTCTGTCTGGGGTACCTGTCGTTCAGCCTGGGACACTTGGGCTTCGGCGGGTCGCAATATGAAGTCAAAGCCGTTTTCCCGACGGTGTCCGGGCTCAAATCCAAGGCCCCGGTGACCATGGCCGGCGTCAATATCGGGGAGGTGAGCGACATAAGGCTCAAAGACGGCCGGGCGCTGGTCATAATGGCCATAGACAAAAGCGTCAAGCTGGAAGATGACGTAACCGCCAGCATCAAGACGGCCGGAATCATCGGCGATAAATACGTCTCCATTGCGCCGGGAGCCTCGGATACTTATATCAAGCCCGGCGGCACCATTCACGACACGCAGGCTCCGCTGGACATCGAGAACCTCATTTCCAGGTTCGTTTTTGGAAGTATCGAAAAACCCAAATCCTCCGAGTAGCCTCCGGGCTGTGATGGATGCTCTTGCCTTTGCCCGCCGGGGGGAGGGCGGAGCGGGCGCGGCTTAACCGCATTCTCCGTTTCCGGTTCGCATCAATCCCCTACTCGCGGGCAGGATCATACCGTTTCCGGCGCAGCTCCGGTCCATCTCGTTGCTCGGCACCCAACACCAACCTCGAACATCGGAAGGCGGCCTGACATGAGAATCTTTGTCACTGGCGGATCCGGGTTTGTCGGCAAATACCTCACCAGGAGACTGGCCGAGTCGGGGCATGAAATCGTGGTGGTCACCAGGTCGCCGGAGCGGGCCGAACGCGACCTCCCGTGGGCCGCCGTCGTAGAGGGCGACCCGAAAAAGCCGGGGATCTGGCAGCAGGAAGCCGCCAAAAGCGATGCCGTGGTCAATCTTGCCGGCACTTCCATTTTCACTCTCTGGACGGATTCAGCCCGAAAATCCATCGTCAACAGCCGCGTTCTCACCACCCGCAACGTCGTCGAAGCCCTTTCCGGTTCCGGACAGGGGAAAACCCTGGTGAGCACATCCGCCGTGGGCTACTACGGCAGCAGGATGGACGATGTGGTGTTCGATGAAAACGGCCCTCCCGGAAGCGAGTTCATGTCCGAGGTGTGCGTGAAATGGGAAGAGGAGGCGGCGAAGGCCGAACAGGCCGGGACGCGGGTCGTCATCTGCCGGCTGGGGATCGTCCTGGGAAGGGACGGCGGGGTGCTGACCAAGATGGTGCCGGCCTTCAGCCGTTTCATGGGGACCTCGCTTGGAAGCGGCAGGCAGTGGTTTGCGTGGATCCATCAGGAAGACCTGTACCGGATTTTCTCCCTGGCCCTGGAAGATCCCGAACTGCGCGGCCCGGTCAATTGCGTTGCGCCCAATCCGGCAAGAAACAGCGAATTCGCGCACGTGCTGGCGTCGGTGCTCCGCAGGCCCCTTCTTCTACCGCCCGTGCCCGCTTTTTTCCTTCGAACCCTCCTGGGCGAATTCGGCAATGTGCTCATCAAGGGGCAGAAGGTGGCTCCCGCAAAGCTCCTGGAACGGGGGTTTTCCTTTCGCTACCCCACGGTGAGGCAGGCGCTCGAAGACCTGCTGGAGAGACGTTCGGATTGAGCGAAAGTGCAATCTCCGCCGGTTATCGGCAGCGTTTTGTAAACGATAATGAATACCGGACAGAAACGACGCATAGATGCGTAGTCGTGGTTAAATCGATATAAAAGTAATATCCTGCCTCTATCCGTTCAACTTCACGTCTAACTGATTTCATTTTTATACTAATCAATTTCTTGACACGCTTTGAATATTGTTGTAGTGCTCTGGTTTAATGGGAAGTCCACTGGTCCGATTTTGAAAGGGGCGGATTTCTGGTCGGCCGGAACACACCGGGGTATTGCAAGATTGCTCATAGTAGCGAAACTGCAAAGCGATTGACAGGGCACCAAAGAGAGAAAGGAATTTTAGCAATGTCGGAAGGCCGCGTGAAATGGTTCAACGACAAGAAGGGGTACGGTTTCATTGAAACAAAGGATCAGGGAGACGTCTTCGTCCACTACAGCGCTATCGCGGCCGAAGGATTTCGCTCTTTGTCCGAGGGGGACCGGGTTAGCTTCGAAGTGGAGCGTGGACCGAAAGGACCGCAGGCTGTAAACGTCAAGAAACTTCAGTAACCGAACCAACGCATTCGTAAACCAGCTTCAAGCAAACATAAAGGGCCAGGAGAGCTTCCTGGCTTTTTTTGATCCAGGCCGGATGCCGCCTCCTCGCGATCCGGGCAGACCGAAGCTCCGATACACCTGCGGGCTGTCTCCACCGCCGGTCCCGCAAGGCCGCAAATTCCCGCCAGGCAAGCTTTTATCTCCCGCCTTTCTCTGTAATGCGATAACAAAATAGGAACGGGCCGCCGTCCGCCTGCCGCCGGTTATTCAGCCCCGTCGGGGCAGCCTTCCGTACGCGCTATCCACCTCATCCGGCATCCAATAACCGGCAACCCGCAACCGGTCTCACGCCTGCCGGCTGCCGTTCAGTTCCAGGGGGGGAGTTATTTCGTTCTGGGTGGCGAGTTCGAACCGGACGTTTTCCCACCGGGGGGATTGGCGCAGGTCGCGGGAAGCGGCCATTATGAGGTCGGGATGGTTGTTGGTTTCGCTCATGTGGGCGAAGACCACGAAGCGCATTTCGCAGTGGTGGATTTCTTCGAGAAGCCGGCACGAATCCTCGTTGGACAGGTGCCCGTGGGAGCTGCGTATACGTTGTTTCAAGACCCAGGGGTAGGGGCCTTCGAGGAGCCTTTCCGTGTCGTGGTTCGCCTCCAGGACCAGCCCGTGGCACCCCTGGAGCCTGGCCTTGACCAGGTTCGTGGCCACGCCCAGGTCGGTGCAGATGCCCAGCCGCGTGCCCTCGTGTTCGATGATGAAGCCCGAGGATTCACGGGCGTCGTGAGGAGTGGCGAAGGGCAGGATGCGCAGATCTCCCAGTTCGAAGCATTTCCCGGTGTTGAACACGGAAACGGAGGAAAACCGGCCGGTGTTGGACGGCAGGTTGTCGAGGGTGCCGCGGGTGGTGAACACCGGGATGTCGAACCTTCTGCTCAAAACCCCGGCGGCGCTTACGTGGTCCCTGTGTTCGTGGCTGATGAGCAGCGCGTCGAGCTTGGCCGGTGCGGCACAGGTCCTGTCCAGGCGGCGCACCAGTTCCTTGCAGGTGGTTCCGGCGTCTACGAGTATCTGCGTCCGGGGGCTGCACACCAGGATGGAGTTGCCCTTCGAACCACTTGCCAGCACCTGGCACATCAGAGACATCGAATTATCCTTCCGCCAGGACTCTTTCCATTTTCGTCGATTCGACTTCCACCGGGCCGTAGAGCATCAGAGCGATCCGGTCCGGGCCGTAAACGTTCTTGAACCAGGCCTGGATGTCCCGGGGGGTTACCCGGTTGATCTTTTCCTCGATTTCTTCAAACGTCACGTAGCGGCCGAACAGGAATTCGTTCTTGGCGAGCCGGTTCATGCGGGAGTCGTTGCTCTCGGCGTTGATGTACATGTTGCCCTTGGTATACTCTTTCGCGGCGTTCAGTTCCTGTTCGGGAATAAGTTTTTCGGAAAGGACGGCGAGCTGCTCGTTGATGAGCTGGAGTACCTCTTCGACGTTTTCCGGCGCTATGCCCGCGTAAATGCCCAACATGCCGGTGTCTTCGTGGCTGTGCGAAAAGGAGTAAACCGAGTAGGCCAGGCCGCGTTTTTCGCGGATTTCCTGGAAGAGGCGGCTGCTCATGCTGCTTCCCAGGATGACGTTGAGCAGGTGGGAGGCGAACCGGGATTCGTCGGTTTGCGAGGACCCCTGCATGCCGATGGCTAGGTGTACCTGTTCCAGGTCTTTGGGCACCACACGCCGGAAAAAATGATGGTCGGGGGTTTTACGCCCCGGCCGCTGGATCCTGCGGTTCAGGGTTTCCATCGACGGCGCGATGAGGTCCAGAAACTGATGGTGGTCCAGGTTTCCCGCGGCGGAGATGACGATATTTTCAGGATGGAAATTCCTGGCGACGTACTTCAGCATGAGTTCACGCCGGATTTTCTCGACGGTGGCCACGGACCCGTAGATGGGCAGCCCCAGGGGATTGTTTTGCCAGAAGTCTTCCTGGAACAGCACATGAATGAATTCGTCGGGGGTATCCTCGACCATGCGGATTTCCTGGAGGATTACGTTTTGTTCGCGGTCTATTTCGACGGGATCGAAAACGGATTCCAGGAAAAGGTCCGCCAGGAGATCGATCAGCAGCGGCAGATGGGCGGCCAGCACCTTGGCGTGAAAGCAGACGTGCTCTTTGGACGTGAAGGCATTGGCGAACCCGCCCACCGCGTCGAATTCCTTTGCGATATCCAGTGCGGTTCGCCGTTTGGTGCCTTTGAAAAGCATGTGTTCTATAAAATGAGTGATTCCACGTTCCCCGGATGTTTCGTCACGGGAGCCGGTATTGACCCAGATGCCGGTGGAAACCGAATGAGCAGATGGGATTCTTTCGGTAACCACCCGAATCCCGTTTTGGAGAACGGTCTTATGGTACAATTTCCCTCCTTTGTAGTAAAGAGATCGACGGAGCGGACTTTCCAGCCCGCCGGTCCGGAAGCCTGCCCCGCGGTAATGGCGGCCCCGGCCGGTAAGCGGATGAGACAGGAGCTTTTTCGGATACGCTCCCCTCTCACCACGTACTCCGGAGATCAAACCGTCCGCCGATCCATGTCTCCGGGCCTCCCACCCCCGGCCCGTGCGGCAGGGATCGGTCGGCAGGTTATTGTTTCTTCTCTTCTTCCTGGGGCGGCAGCGCCGCTTTACGGCTCAACCGGATCCTGCCGTCCTTGTCGATGTCGATGACTTTGACCAGGACTTCGTCGCCCTCGTTCACCACGTCCGTGACTTTGCGAACGCGCCGGTGTTCGAGCTGCGAGATATGGATCAGCCCCTCGGTGTTGGGCAGTATTTCGGCGAACGCTCCGAAGTCGGTTACCCGGACCACTTTCGCCTTGTAGAGCTGCCCGATTTCCGGTTCCGCCGTGATCGACCGGATCTTTTCGATCGCCTTGTCACATGCAGCCCCGTCAGGGCTCATTACAACGACTCTACCACTGTCGTCAATGTCGATTTTCGTGCCGGTTTCGGCGACAATGGCGCGGATGACTTTGCCTCCCGGACCGATAACATCCCGGATCTTATCGGGATTGATCTGGATGGTGACCACCCGCGGCGAATAAGGCGACAGTTCGGGCCTCGGCCGGTCGAGAACTTCCTTCATTTTTCCGAGGATATAAATCCGGCCGGTGCGCGCCTGGTCGAGTGCCTTGCGCAGGATTTCCCGGCTTATCCCGGAAATTTTGACATCCATCTGGATGGCGGTGATCCCCTGTTCGGTGCCGGTTACCTTGAAGTCCATGTCGCCCAGGTGGTCTTCGTCGCCCAGGATGTCGGAAAGAACGATGAACTCGTCTCCTTCCTTGACCAGGCCCATGGCGATTCCGGCTATGGAATCCGTGACCGGGACGCCGGCGTCCATGAGGGCCAGCGAAGAGCCGCACACGGTGGCCATGGAACTCGATCCGTTGGATTCCAGCACTTCGGAAACCACCCGAATGGTGTAGGGGAATTCGCCGTTTAGAGGAAGCGAAGGCTTGATGGCGCGTTCAGCCAGCGCCCCGTGCCCGATTTCGCGCCGTCCCGGACCTCTGAGCGGCTTCACTTCACCCACGCAAAACGGCGGGAAATTGTAGTGCAGCATGAAGGACTTGAACGTCTCGCCGGCCAGGGCCTCGATTTTTTGTTCGTCCGAAGACGACCCGAGGGTCACAACGGCCAGCACCTGGGTTTCACCCCGGGTAAAGAGCGCCGATCCGTGGGTGCGCGGCAGCTTGCCCACTTCGATGGTGATGGGCCGGATTTGATCGAAGGCGCGGCCGTCGATGCGCTTGCGCTGCTCGACCATCATGCGCCGGACGACCCGCTTTTCCAGGTCTTCCAGGAGTCCTTCGATTTCCTTGTCCCGGCCTTCGTAGTCGGCGGCAAGCTCCTCTTTTACGCGCACCTTGAGGGCTTTCCGGGCGTCGCGTCTCTCCATCTTGTCGGCGGTGGTCATCACCCGCCGCATCTCTTCCGTGGCCAGGCTGTTCACCCGCTCGACCAGCGTTTCGTCGACCACCACCTCGGGCGGGGCCTGCTTGACGGTTCCCACCATCTTCAGGAGTTCGTCCTGGGCGTCGATGATGGGCAGGATGGCCTGGTGCGCGTACATGATGGCGTCGGTGATTTCGTCTTCCGGGACAAATCCCGCCGCTCCTTCCACCATCACCACCGCGTCCCGGCTGCCCGCCACCACCAGGTTCATGTCGCTTTCGGGCATCTGGGCGCCGGTGGGGTTGATGACGAACTCCCCGCCGATGCGGCCCACGCGCACCGCCGCCACCGGTCCCTGGAAGGGAATGGGCGATATGTGCAGCGCCGCCGAAGCGCCGGTAAGCGCCACCACGTCCGGCTCGTTTTCGTCAACGGACATGACGGTCGCAACCACCTGGGTCTCGAAGTTCCATTTCTTCGGAAAAAGCGGCCGGATGGGGCGGTCTATGAGACGCGAGGTGAGGGTTTCTTTTTCGCTCGGCCGGCCTATTTCACGCCTGAAAAACCCCCCGGGGATCCGGCCCGCCGCGTAGCTCATCTCCTGGTAATCCACCATGAGGGGGAGAAAGTCGATGCCTTCCCTGACCCGGTCTTCGCTGGTCGCCGCGATGATGACCACCGTGTCTCCATACCTCATCAGTATCGAGCCGCTGGCCTGTTTGGCAACCTGGCCGGTTTCGAATATGAGCGGCCGTCCGCCCACTTCAACCTGTACTTTATGTATCATCTACGTTGTATCCTTTTTTCATCATTATTACCCGCGGCAAGCGGCCGCGCCGCATGAGGCGGTTAGCGGCGCAGTCCCAGCCGCTCGATAACCGTGTTGTATCGTTCGATATTCTTGCGTTTCAAATAATTGAGCAGTTGCCGTCTCTGTCCGACCAGTTTGAGCAGCCCTCGTCTGGAATGGTGATCCTTCTTGTGCGTCTTGAAATGATCGGTGAGATAGCTGATTCTTTCACTGAGAAGAGCAATCTGAACCTCGGGAGATCCGGTATCCGACGGATGCATCCTGAAATCGTCGATTATTTCTTTCTTCTTCTCTGGGGTCATTACCACGGCTGATTACCTCCTTAGGTTATTTGCTTTAAAAACTTGCTCCGTTTCTTTGCCTGGTCGGTAAATCCGGCGAAAGGCAAGGTGTGTGCGGTACCCGCTCACCGGTTAATTCCGTCTGCGGCATTACGCTCCGTGCCGTTCGCACCCCGTCAGAACGGGAACACGCGAAGCCGGCGCGAACCGCTTCCTTCGGCGTTCGGCCACCACAGGGCGGCCAGCCTGCCGGCTTCCGTAACGATCCGGACCGCTCCGGAGTATTCCGAAAAACCGCCGGCCTTCGATCTCTCCCACACCGGGTCGAGATGGCCGTGCCTCAGCATAACAAGCACCTGCTCCTCCACCACCACGGTGGAGGGCAGGTGGGAAAGGGCATCGTTTAGCGGGACGATCGCCCGCAAGACCCGCTCCCGGGCCATGGCCGTGGGAACGAAACCGCTTCCCGGCGACTGTGCCCAAAGCTCATCCATGCTCAAAGCGCTTTCAACGTCAAAAGGGCCGACGCCCACGCGCCTCAGCGCCGAAAGGTGCGCGCCGCTGCCCAGTTTCCGCCCGATATCGGCTGCCAATTGCCGGATGTAGGTGCCCTTCGAGCACGACACCGCGATCACGGCCTCCGGCCAGTCGAAGGACCGGAGCTCTATCGAGTGGATACACACCTCCCGCTCGGGCTGCTCCACCTCGATGCCCTTGCGGCTCAGTTTGTAGAGCCTCTGGCCCCCCACCTTCACGGCGGAAAACCGGGGTACTTTCTGGAGGCAGGGCCCCCGGAACGAATCGATGGCCTCCACCAGATCTTCTCTCGAAAATACCAGGCCGCTGGTGCGAACCACCGTGCCCGTCCGGTCCAGCGTGTCCGTTTCCTCGCCGAAACGCAGGGACGCCAGGTAGGCCTTGCCCAGGTTGATGAACTGGTCGGCCACCCGCGTGGCTTCGTTGAGGCACAGCACGAGAACGCCCGTTGCAAACGGGTCGAGGGTCCCGGTGTGGCCGATTTTGCGAAGCGCCAGCACCGACTTCACCCTGGCCGTTATGACCGCGGAGGAGACTCCGCCGGGCTTGTCCACAACCAGCACGCCGGGCTCCCCGGCAAACGGGGCGCGCGGAGAAGTGCCGGCCGCGTGCGGTCCGCCCGCTTTTCCCGCCATCATGGTCATGCCGTCAGCCAATGTAGCTTATCGCCTCCCTGGTGATGCGCGACCGGACGTCGGCAAGCTCTCCCGCTACCCGGCAGGCGGCCGCCTGCAGGTGCCCGCCTCCGCCGTGGCGCCTGGCAAAAGCCGCCACGTCTATCCCGTTTTTGGACCGCAGGCTCACGTGGATCTCTCCGTCCGAGCCTTCGCGGAAAAGGATCGCCACTTCGACGGTTTTGACCGAACGCAGGTGGTTGATGAATCCTTCGCTGTCGGAATAAGCGGTGGAGGTCCTGGCGAGCATGTTTTGCCTGAGTTCGGCGGTCGCGATCCTGGAATCGGCGTGAAACTCCATCGTTTCCAGCACCAGCGTCAGGAGGTTGAGCTTTTCCGGCGACGCCGTATCGTAGACCTGCTCGGCGATGTAGGCCGGATCGGCGCCCGATTCGACCAGCATGGAAGCGATTTCCAGGACCCGCCTGTTCGTGTTGGAAAACCTGAAACAGCCGGTATCGGTCAGGATGCCCGTGTAGAGCAGGGCGGCGAGGTCGGGGTCCGGGACGAGCGACAGGTGCATGCACAGGTCGAAGAGCATCTCGCACGTGCTGCTCGCGCCGGTGTTTACCCAGTACACAGTCCCGAAGGGCGCGCGGCTCAGGTGGTGGTCGATATTGATCACCACCGGGATCCGGTCCCGGATGAATTCCAAAAGTCCGTTTCCCACCCGTTCAAAGTCGCCGCAGTCCACCAGCACGGCGGCGTCGTAGGCCGCCGTGGCGTCGGGCAGCCTGCCCACCTCTCCCGTTCCGGGTAAAAATTCGAACTCCGGCGGGAACCGGTCGTGGGCGAACGCGTCCACCTTTTTCCCGAGCCGCTCCAGGATGTTTTTCATCCCCACCAGGGCACCGATCGCGTCCCCGTCGGGCCTCACGTGGGTGGCGACCAGAAAGGTGCGGTTTTCCCGCAGTGCCGATATGATGTTCCGAATTTTGGCCGTTCGGTCGTCATCCATCCGTTCGTAAATCTTTCAGCAGCTTCTCGATTTTATCCCCGTACTCGAACGAGGTATCGTACTCGAAATCGAGTTGCGGAATATATCTCAGGCGCAGGCGTTTTCCCAGTTCCTGGCGTATGAACCCCTTGGCTTTGTCCAGCCCCGCCGTTGCTTCCCGCTTGGCGTTATCGTCCGCGCTGCCGGTCATGACGCAGTAGAAAACCCGCGCATGCTGGAGGTCCGGCGTGACGTCCACTCCCGTGACGGTAATGTTGGCCACGCGAGGGTCCTTCACCCGGCGGAACACAAGGTCCGCTATTTCCTTGAGCAGCACGTCCGAAACCCTGTCGGACCTCTTGTAGTCCATCTTGCTCATATGAAAACCCGTTCACCGCAGAGAAACGGAGAGCACGGAGAAATCCGCGGCACCCATTCGGCCGGGTCGCCGTGAAACCGGGGGCAACAAGATTGTTCCCTGTCTCGGTGTTCTCTGTGTCCTCCGTGGTGAAATCCTTATTATTTTCACCCCATGGGGATGAGTTCGATCTCCCGGCTCACCAGTTCCGCCGGTCCCAGCGTTTCCATGAAATCGATGATCCGGTCCAGCAGAGAATTGATCACACGGGCGTCGTTTCCCACCACCGCGATCCCGATGGCCGCCCGCTGGTACACATCCTGGTCGGCCACTTCGGCAACCGACACGTTGAACCGGTTGCGGCTTTTTTCCACCAGGCTCTTGACGATGCTGCGCTTCTCCTTGAGCGAGTGGATCTCGTAGAGCCTGAATGCCAGGCGGGCGACACCTACCGTCATGGCCGGCTCAGGACCCCGCCCTGCGTTCGGCTTCCGGCTCGAAGACCTGTTTTATCTCCTGGATTTCGAAAACCTCCAGGATGTCTCCCATCTTGATGTCGTTGAAGTTTTCGATCCCGATCCCGCACTCGAAACCGGCCTTGACCTCCTTCACGTCGTCTTTGAAACGCCTGAGCGAGCTGATTTTCCCTTCGTAGACGATCACCTGGTCGCGCAGCACCCTGGCTTTGGCGTTTCTTTCCACGCGGCCGTCGAGTACCGAGCAGCCGGCGATCATGCCGATCTTGGGCACCTGGAACGTCTGGCGGACTTCGGCCCTGCCGATCACGTTCTCCTTGTAGATGGGCTTGAGCATGCCCACCACGGCCGCCTTGATGTCGTCGAGGAGCTGGTAGATGACGTCATAGAAGCGCAGGTCCACCTTTTCCTGCTCGGCCAGTTCCTGCACCTTGGGATCGGGCCGCATGTTGAACCCGATGATGATGGCGTCGGAGGCCGAAGCGAGCATGACGTCGGTTTCGGTGACCGCGCCCGTGCCCTGGTGGATGAGGTTCACCTTCACCTCGGAGGTGGAAAGCTTGACCAGCGAGTCGGCGATGGCTTCCAGGGAGCCGTGCACGTCGGTTTTCAGGATGAGCTTCAGCTCCTTCACTTCCCCTTCCTGGATCTGGTCGAACAGGTTTTCCAGCGTGATCTTGCTGGAGCGGGAAAGCTCTTTCTCCCTGAACTTGAGGAGCCTGTGCTCGGCGACGGCCCTGGCCTGCTTTTCGTCGGCCAGCACGATGAAGTCGTCGCCCGCATTGGGCACGCCGGAAAACCCGAGGACCTCCACCGGGATGGACGGCCCCGCGGAGTCGATCTTCTGGCCGCGGTCGTCGAACATGGTCCGGACGCGGCCCGAATAGACCCCGCACACGTAGGCGTCGCCGGCCTTGAGGGACCCTTCCTGCACCAGGACGGTCGCCACGGGGCCGCGGCCCTTGTCCAGCTTGGCCTCGATGACCCTGCCACGGGACGGTTTGTCGGGGTTGGCCTTCAGTTCCAGCAGTTCCGCCTGGAGGATGACCATTTCCAGCAGGTCGTCGATGCCCACCCGCTTTTTGGCCGAAATTTCCACCATGGTGGTGTTGCCGCCCCATTCTTCGGGGACCAGGCCCTGCTCGGACAGTTCCCGCTTCACCCGGTCCACGTTGGCGTTGGGCTTGTCGATCTTGTTGACGGCCACGATGATGGGAACTTCCGCCGCCTTCGCGTGGTTGATGGCTTCGATCGTCTGCTGCATCACGCCGTCGTCGGCCGCCACCACCAGGATGACAATATCGGTCACCTTGGCGCCGCGGGCGCGCATCGACGTAAAAGCCTCGTGGCCCGGCGTGTCCAGGAATATGATATCCCCCCGTTCCAGCCGCACGTGGTAGGCGCCGATGTGCTGGGTGATGCCTCCCGCTTCGCCTTCGATCACGTTGGTGTGGCGGATGGCGTCCAGAAGCGAGGTCTTGCCGTGGTCGACGTGGCCCATGACCGTTACCACCGGCGGCCTGGGCAGCATGTCTTCGGCGCGGTCTTTTTGCACCTGCAGCACTTCGTCCTCTTCGAAAGCGGTTTTTTCGATTTCGAAGTCGAAATCGGAAGCGACAATGGCGGCCGAATCGAAATCGAGCGCCTGGTTGATGCTGGCGGGCAATCCCAGGTCGAGCAGTTTCTTGATGACTTCGCCGGCCTTCATTCCCATCTGCTTGGCGAGGTTTGCGACCGTGATGGCCTCATCGATCTTGATACGTCTTTTCCCGACCTTGGCAACCGCCGGTTCGGGCTTGGGAGGCTCTCTGCGCAGTCCCCTGGCCCCGCCTCTGGCCCTGCCCCGGTCATCCTGGGCCGCCAGTTCTTTTTTCGTATACAGGTCCTCTTTCTGGAACACTTCCTTGCGGCGAAGGCCCCGCGCCGGCCCTTTTTCCGCTTCTTCGGGCTTGCGGGGACGCCTGTGGTCCTTGAGGTCCACCGCTTCGCCGGAACCGAACCGGGCCGCCAGGTCCGTGATGTCGGGCTCCTCCTCGGTCTCTTCGGCCATGAGGTCCGGCAGCTTGATGATCCGGGCGGGCTCTTCTTTCTTTACTTTTTTACGCCGCCTTTTCTTGGCCTTCTTCTTGGCCTTGCCCTCCTCGTCCTCTTCTTCGGAAAGCTCGGGGCCCCTGGTTGCCGCCGGGGGCTTTGTCGGCGCAGCCGGTCGGGATTCGGCCGGAGGAGCAGGAGGGGCTTGTGCCGGCGGCACTTCTACCGCGGGCTTTTGCTGCCGGGCGGGGGGAGTCGAAACGGTTTCCGCCCGCTGCCCGGGTGCCTGAGCCGGGGGCGCCGGAGGTGCCGGGGCCGGCTTGATGATTCTCGCCGCCTCGTGCACGGGCTGTTTTCTCACTGCGGCGGGCTTGGCCTCTGCGGCCTCCCGCATCGGTTCCGGGGGCATGATCGTTTCGGGTTCTTTCGTGGGGGAGGCGGGTTCAGGGGTGGTCTCGATCTCTTCGGACACAGACTTGACTTCCTTTCCGGCGGGGATTTCCGGAACGGACTTGACCTCCACGGCTGTTTCAGCCGGCTGTTCCGCAGCTTCATGAGCTGGAGTCGCCACGGTTTCCTCCATAACTGGTTGCACCGCTTCAGACTCGGGTTGCGCTTCGACTCGCTTTCGCCTTCGAATCACCTCCCGGCCTATGCGCTTTTCCTCGACCCGCTCCGACTTCGCTTCGGTGAACTGCTGCCGGATTTTCAACACCTGCGGGTCCGTAAGCGTGCTCATGTGGTTCTTTACCAAAATCCCCAGCTTTGCGATACGGTCAATCAAGTCTTTGTTGTCCATGTTGAATTCTTTTGCAAGTTCATGCACCCTGATTCTCGTCATGAAGCTCCCCCTTTGGAACCCTGTAATCTTTTTAATCTTTCACAATCGAACTCCACCCCTGGCGTCTCATCCCCGAAAACACGGGGTGGCACGATTTTATTTTTAAAATTAAGGCCTTGAATTCACCACCCATACCTTGAGCCTTCGAATTCACGGCTTCCCCAATCCTTCTGATAAACACCGGGCGGCACCGCGGAAAGCCTTGGCGGTGCGCCTGTCGAGCCGCAGTTTGGGAAGGCAGCCCGGGCAGCAGTAGGCTCCGCGGCCTTCCATCCGCTGCGCGGGGTCGGCCTTCACACACCCCGTCTCCCGGTCGATCACCAGGCGAACCAGGTCGCGTTTCGGTTTCTTGCCCATGCACACCAGGCAGGTGCGCACCGGCGCTCTGCGCTCCGTCATGGCCCGTGCCTTTCCGCGGCTATTGGACCTGGCCGGGGTCGGTTTCGATATTTTCCTGGTCGTCCGCCTTCTGCGGCTCGGCCATTTCCACCGGGTTTTCCTCCGGATTTTCCTCCGCGCCCGCATCGAGCAGTTTCCGGGCTTCCTCCCGCATGGGCTCCAGCTCCGAAACTGGGAGGCGCGTGAGGTCTTCCAGGTCGATCATGGAAGATTCGAGGAACTCCTCTATGGAGCCCACCCCGGCCTCGTAGAGCTTGTCCGCCATTTCGGTGGCGATTCCCGGAATTTTCAACAGGGACTGGTAGCCGGCCTGTTTCTGCCGCTCGTACCTGCTCTCGCTCTTGACGTCGATGCGCCAGTTGGTGAGCTTGGAGGCGAGCCGCACGTTCTGGCCTCGTTTACCGATGGCAAGGGAGAGCTGGTCGTCGGGGACGATGACCTCCATGCTCCGGTTGGCCTGGTCGATGATCACCTTGGAGATGATGGCCGGAGCGAGCCCGTTTACCACGAACTTGGCCGGGTCCATGTTCCACGAAATGATGTCGATTTTTTCTCCGCGCAGCTCCTGCACCACGTTTTGGACCCTGGTGCCCTTCATCCCGACGCAGGCCCCCACCGGGTCCACGTCCGTGTCCTTGGAAATGACGGCGATCTTCGCCCTGGACCCCGGTTCGCGGGCCGCACTGATGATGCTTACGATGCCTTCGCTGATTTCCGGGACTTCAGAATGAAAGAGTTGGATGAGAAAGTGCGGGTGAGTGCGGCTGAGGACTATCTGGGGGCCTTTGCTGATCTTTTTTACGTCGATCACATAGGCACGTATCCGGTCTCCCTGGCGGAACACCTCCCGCGGGATCTGCTCCTTTTGAGGCAAAATGGCTTCGGCCTGGCCGATATTGACCACGATGCCGTTCTTGTCCACCCTCTGGACGATGCCGTTTACGATCTCGCCCTTGCGGCTCTTGAACTCGTCGTAGACGACCTCGCGCTCGGCATCCTTCATTTTCTGGATGATGACCTGCTTGGCCGACTGGGCCGCGATCCGGCCGAGAGTTTCGGTATCCATGCGAATGCCCAGCTCATCGCCCACTTCGGACTCGCTGTCCAGCTTGAGGGCGTCGGCCAGAAGCACCTGCTTGTCCGGGTCGGTCACCTCCTCGACGACTTCCTTGAACTGGAAGGCTTCGATCTCTCCATACTCTTCGTTGAAGGTGACGTCCAGATCCAGCCTGGAACCGTACTTTTTCTTGATAGCCGATTTGATGGCCTCTTCAAGAGTGTTAATCAAGGTCTGGCGGTCTATTCCCTTTTCTCTGCTGACCTGATCGATCAACCGCTTGAGTTCACTGGCCATAAGTCGCAATCTCCTCCCGGTATATCTTTAATTTAGTTCCCGTCATTGCTTTTTGTGCTCGATGGAGTCGAAATACAAAAGCCTCGCCCGGTCGATGAGCGACAGCGCGACGGTGTACTCTTTCCCGTCGCACTCCACCACGACCTGCTCGGGCGACGCCTCTTTCAGCGGCCCCTTGAAATTTCGCCTGCCCTGCAGGGGAACTACCGTCCGGATTTCCACGATGTCCCCCACATGCTGGTGAAAATGCTCCCATTTTCGAAGCGGCCGGTTCAGTCCCGGCGAAGAAACCTCCAGGTGGTAGGAGTTCTCGATAATGTCCGCCACGTCCAGAACATCGCCCGCCACCCTGCTCACGTTGGCGCAATCGTCAACCGAAACGCCGTCTTCGCTGTCGATGAAAATGCGGAGCACCCATCCGATGGATTCGCGACGGTATTCGATTTCCAGGATCTCCACGCCCTGCGACGTGACTACCGGTGCGAGCATGTCCCAGATTTGCCCGACGAACCGGTCGTCTATTTTTCCCACGCGCTGAGCCAATGCCACCGCCCTCGCGAAGCCGGCCGAAAAACAAAAAAAAGCGGGTTGAAAACCCACTTCTTTTAGAGGACCGACAATAATTCAAATCAAGTTAGAATACTGCTCTTTAACTCGGGATCCAGAATTGTTGTCATCCACTAATCGAAGTAGGCGTTGCACCTTGTCCTCCGCACGCCACCTCAAAAAGGGAAGCCCTCTTTATTGTAATACATAAAGAGGGGAACATCTCGACCTGGAGCGGGCGACGGGATTCGAACCCGCGACCCCAAGCTTGGGAAGCTTGTGCTCTACCAACTGAGCTACACC
>LUZZ01000174.1:0-8072 GCA_001603845.1 Syntrophobacterales bacterium Delta_01
AAATAGCGCAGACCGCTCCCCTCCCTTGGCGGGAGGGGCAGGGGGAGGGGGTCGTCAGTGCCCGGAAATACGACACTCTCCCCTAACCCCTCCCATCGCAGGGAGGGGGATTTTCGTTCATTCCATTCTCGCTCGTTCCACTCTTGCTGAACCTTAACGTCCTTAATATCCTTTTGGGCAACAGCCCCTTCTCTCGTCCTCCCACCCCCTCTCCGGATTCGGCCGCGTGCGCCTGCGCGTGCGTGCCGAGCGCTAAATTAAGCCGCGAAGCGCCCCCTCCATGCTCTTTTCGGGCATCGTTTCGGTGCGATTTTGGTTTGACAAATCTTTTATGGTTATATATACGTGTATACAACTGTATGTCCATCCTGGTTGTCCGCACGCCGGCGCGCGGTTTGCGGCCCCGGATGGTCCCCGGCAAGCCGATCACCAAGGTCCTCCCGCCGTCTCCGGAGGGGGCCAGAAAAACAATCTCGAATGGAGCTGAATTGTCATGGCCTATCCAGTGGAGATGATGGATTCCATCCGGCGGGTCGAAGCCACCCGGAGTTCGCGGGTGGGGGCGAACTTCCCCAGGCTGGACCCCGATGCCAAAAAAGAGCTGCTCGAAACCTACCACCCCGATTTCAGGCTGTCCAAAAAACGGGAAATCCGGATCGGCGAAAACAAGGGCGAACTGGCTCCCGAAGAGCTGGTAAACCTCCTGGAATCGCCCAGCAGGATCGAACTGGACCAGGTGGACCTGTCACGGGCCGACTACACGACCGACGTCCTGGTGATCGGCAGCGGAGGGGCCGGGGTCACGGCGGCCCTCACGGCGAGGGAACAGGGGGCGAAGGTGCTCATCGCCACCAAGCTGCGGCTGGGAGACTCCAACACCATCATGGCCGAGGGCGGGATCGGCGCCGCCACGGACCCTGCCGATTCCCCCGTCATCCATTATATCGACACGGTTGCCGGCGGCCGGTTCAAAAACGTTCCGGAGCTGGTGGAAGCCCTGGTGTGCGACGCCCCGTTCATCGTGGACTGGCTCACGGGGCTGGGCGTCAACTTCGACCGCAGGCCGGACGGGAGCTACTTCACCCACATGCCGGCGGGACATTCCCGCAAGCGGTCCCATTCCATCAAGGACCTCACCGGCCTGGAAATCATGCGGGTGCTCTGCGACGAGGTCCGAAACCAGCAAATCCAGGCCCTGGAGTTCTGCCCGGCGGTCGAGCTGCTGCTCGATGAAAACGGGCGCTGCGGCGGGGCCGTTTTATACAATTTCGACATCAACCGCTACGTCGTGGTGCGGGCCAAAACGACCCTGGTGGCCACCGGGGGCATCGGCCGCCTGCACATCCAGGGGTTTCCCACCTCGAACCACTACGGGGCCACCGCCGACGGGCTGGTCATGGCCTACCGGGCGGGCGCCAGGCTCCTGTACATCGGCTACATCCAGTACCATCCCACGGGCGTCGCGTGGCCCGAGCAGATGTTGGGGCTTCTCATCTCCGAGGCCCTGAGGGCTCAGGGGGCGCAGGTGGTCAACGACCGGGGCGAGCTTTTCGTGGACAGGCTGGAGACCCGCGACGCCCTCTCTTCGGCGATTATCCGCGAGTGCGGCCAGCGGGGCAAAGGGGTGGTGACCCCCACGGCCATGCAGGGCGTGTGGCTGGATACCCCCATGATCGACATCCTGTGCGGAGAGGGCACGTTCATGCACCGGTTTGCCGGCATCCACAGCCGGTACATGAAATACGGGATCGATCCCATACAGGAGCCGATCCTGGTCTATCCCACCCAGCATTACCAGAACGGGGGCGTGCGGATCGACATCCGCGGCGAAACCAACCTCCCCAACCTGTTCATGGCCGGGGAGGTTTCCGGGGGCGTCCACGGGCACAACCGGCTGGGGTCCAACTCGCTCCTGGACATCTTCGTGTTCGGGCGAAGGGCGGGAAGGGCCATGGCGGAAAGAGCGGCGGACGTCCAACTGGGGCGCCCGAGCCTCGAACACGTCCAAAAACACGCGCGCCTTCTGGAAGAGATGGGCATCGCTTCGGAGACCGTTTCGCCTCTGCTTCTTCCCGACTACCGGTTCGAGAAGGCCCTCAGCACCGTCCAACACGCCCAGAGCGCTTAGAGAGGACCACACAGCCATGATCAGCGACGTCGTGAAGATGATCCCCGTATACATCATGGGGCGAAAATACGAAGTCCCCTACGGGCTCACCATCCTGAAGGCGATGGAGTTCGCAGGCTACAGCCTCCGGAGGGGCTGCGGGTGCCGGGGCGGCGTGTGCGGGGCCTGCGTCACCATCTACCGCATGCCGGGTTCCTACAAGCTCAAGACCGGCCTTGCCTGCCAGACCCAGGTGGAGCCCGAAATGCACCTCACGCAGCTCCCCTACGTGCCGGCGAACCGGGCGCTGTACAGCATCAAAAACGTCTCGGCCGGCGATTCGGACATCGTTGCGCTCTACCCCGAGATGATGCGCTGTCTCCAGTGCGGGACGTGCTCCAAAGCCTGCCCCATGGGCCTGGAGGTCATGGACTACGTGGCGGCGGCGATGCGCGGCGACCTGGAACTGGTCGTGGAACTGTCCATGGAGTGCCTGATGTGCGGGATGTGCGCCGCCAGGTGCCCCGCCGAGCTGAGCCCCTTCAACATCGCCATGCTGGTCCGGCGTATTTACGGAAAACACGTCCTTCCCCCCTCGCCCACCCTCAAAAATCGCCTGAACGAAATCGAACAGGGCCAGTACGCGGAACAGCTCCGGGAACTCAAACAGACCGGCGAGGATGTCCTGCTCCGGATGTTTCAGGACCTCCAGGCCACGAAGGGAGCATCCGTTTAACCGGACACCGGGTGCCGGGGCGGGCCGCAGGCTCCGCGCCGGGTTGCCCGAAAGGGAGGCCGCATGCCGATTCTTTTGAAAACGCCCCTGCCGGAAAGTTTTATCGACGACCTGAAAGTGGGCGACCAGATCGAAATAGACGGGATCATCTACTGCGGGCGCGACGCCGTCCTGCCCAAGCTGGTGAAACTCATCGAGGCCAACGACCTCGCGAGCATCGGCGTGGACCTGCGGGGGGCCGCGATCTTCCACACGGCGTTCAGCCCGGCGGGCATCGGGCCCACCACCAGCAACAAGGTGGAGATCGAGGGGAGCATTCCGGGGCTTTCGCGGGCCGGGGTGCGGATCCACATCGGCAAGGGGGCGCTCGGCCCGGCAACGGTGGCGGAACTCGACCGGTACCGGTCCGTGTTCGCCATCACGCCGCCGGTCACCGCCCTGTTTTCGGACAAGATCGTCTCGCACCGCGTGGCGGCGTTTCCCAACGAAGGCATGGAAGCCCTCTACGAGGTGGAGGTGAAGTCCTTTCCGGCCATCATCGCCGCGGCCCACGGCGAAACCATTTTCAAGTGAGCCGGCGCCGGTTGCGGACCGGGTTAGCATCCAAATCATAGGAGTTGGCAGTGATAGGCATAGAGAATATCCAGTCTGCGGTCGGCGACTGCCTGGTAAAGGCCGGGACCTCGTACCGCCCGGACCAGATGGATGCCTACCGGCGGGCGATTGCCGCCGAAACGAACGACAACGCGCGGTGGGTGCTCGAACGGCTGGTCGAAAATTTTGAGATTGCGGACAAAAACGCGTCTCCCCTGTGCGACGACACGGGCATTCCGCACGTGTTGATCGAGGTGGGAGAAGACGCCGAGCTGCCCGGCGGATGGCTTCGGGCCGTGAGGAGCGGGGTCGCCGATGGCCTTCGGCGCATGCCGGGAAGGCCCATGGGCATCATGGGCGACGACGTGCAGCGGGTCGAGCAGTCGCTGGGGCTCTACGAGGACCCGGCCGAAGTGCTTCCCGCCCCGATGCTCGTCACGGAAGTGCCCGGAAAAAGCCTGTCCGTGACGGTCCTCATGCTCGGCGGGGGGCCGGAGATCCGGGCCAAGACCCTGCGGGTCTTCCACAAGCGGAGCATGGACACGGTGGTCGGCGAGGCGGCGTCCTGGCTGGCTTCGGAGGTGAAAAACCTGGGGTGCACCCCCTGCGTGCTGGCCGTGGGGATGGGGAGGACGCACTTCGAGGCCTCGTCGATGATGCTGCGGGCGATGAAGGAAGGCGACCTTTCGGTCCAGAGCCCCTTCGAGACCAAGATCACGGACCGGGTGAACGCCACCGGCGTGGGGCCCCTGGGGCTCGGCGGGCAAACGACCGCCCTGGGGACTTTCCTCAAAGTGGGGCCGATGCGGGCGAGCGGGGTGCGGATCGTGAGCGCCAGGCCGTGCTGCTGCATCGAGCCGCGAAGGGCCACGGTCACCATCGGGGGTTGACGCGGCCGATTCCGGGGAGGGGGCGGGGAAGGAGCTGTTGCCCAAAAGGATATCAAGGCTCATCAATAGTGGAACGAACGAAAATCCCCCTCCCTGCGATGGGAGGGGTTAGGGGAGGGTGTCGTATTTCCGGGCACTGACGACCCCCTCCCCCATCCCCTCCCACCAAGGGAGGAGAGGCATGTCGATGAGCAAGCTTATGGACCGGAATCCCCATCTCCTCCCATCAAGGGAGGGGAATAGTCCGTGCTTTTGGGCGGCTTCCTGCTGAAATTTTAGTCTTGGGCAACAGCCCCGGAAGCCTTCCCCGCGCGTTTTAAGAAAGGAGGCAAATGGCCAAGCTTTTCGAATACCAGGGAAAAGAGCTGCTCAAAAAAGGGGGGATCGCCATCCCCGCCGGCCGCCGTGCCGCTTCGGCGCAGGAGGCTTTCGAGGCCGCACGGGAGCTTGGAGGGCGGGTCGTCGTCAAGGCCCAGACCTGGACCACGGGGAGGGCGCAGTCCGGGGGAATCCACTTCGCCGACAGCCCCGAACAGGCGGCGGAGGCCGCGCAGAAGATCCTCGGCATGCGGATCAAGGGGTTCCGGGTCCAGGAGGCCCTGGTCGAGGAAAAGCTGGATATCGAAAAGGAATTTTACCTGGGGATGATCATAGACGATGCCGCTCAGTGCCCGGTGCTGATCTTCAGCTCCAGGGGCGGCACGGGCATCGAGGAGATCGCTCAAAACTCTCCGGAGGCCGTAACCAAGCAGGCGGTGGATGTCTCGCGGGGGCTCAAGGGATACGACGCCGTCGATGTGCTGAGAAGGCTCGATATCCGGGGCGATCTGCAAAAGAAACTGGCCCCCGTCCTGGTCTCCTTTTGCCGCGCCTGCATCGACTCGGAGGCGAGATCCGCGGAAATCAATCCGCTGGTCCTGACCAAACAGGGCCGGGTCGTCGCTGCCGACTGCCACGTCGTCATCGACGACTACGCCGTTTTCCGCCACCCCGAACTGGGAATCGAAATCGCCCGCGAATTCGACCGGCCGGCCACTCCGCTCGAAAAAGTGGCCTACCAGGTGGAAGCCAAGGACCACCGGGGTACGTTTTTCTTCTTCCAGATGGGGCAGCAGGCGGACCCCGGCGAGCGGCTGGTGGGCTTTCACGGAGCGGGGGGCGGCGGTTCGATGATGTCCATGGACGCCGTGACCGGCAAGGGATTCAAAATCGCCAATTTCTGCGACACCTCCGGCAACCCTTCGGCATCCAAGGTCTACCGCGCGGCCAAGATCATTTTGTCCCAGAAAAACATCGGGGCCTACTTCGCATCGGGGTCCGGCGTGGCCAGCCAGGAGCAGTTTCATTCCGCAAGGGGCCTGGTCAAGGCGTTCCGGGAGATGGACCTGTGCGTTCCGGCCGTGATCCGGCTGGGGGGAAATTCCGAGGAGCTGGCTGTCGAAATCCTGCACACCTTTACGAAGGACCTGCCGGGCAAGGTGGAGGCCTACGGCCGGGACACGCCGGCGGTTTTCTGCGCCGAACGGCTGCGGCAACTGGTCGATTCCTGGGATTACTCCCAGGCGGAGAGCCGATCCAAACCCGCGCACGCACCGGCGCCTTCCGGTTCCTATGCTTTCGAGACCGTTACCGGCCGGGTGGCCATCGACCACGCGCGGTGTTCCGAGTGCGAAACCAGGCCGTGCACCGAGGCGTGCAGCGCCGGCATCCTCAAGCTGGAGGACGGGAAACCGGTCCTGGCGATCTCTTCCGAAGAGGCCCGGAAGGGCAAGTGCACCGAATGCCTGGCCTGTGAGCTGGCCTGCGGGTTTTACGGCGGGGGGGGCCTGTGCGTCGAGCTTCCCGTGCCCGGCCTGGACGAAGCGGTAAAGAGCGGAGACTAAAGAGATGTCCATCCTGATAGACGAAACGATGAAGGTGGTGATCCAGGGGATCACCGGCCGGGAAGGGTCTGCGCGGGCGCAGCTCATGAAGGATTACGGCACCAATGTGGTGGCCGGTGTCACCCCCGGCAGGAAAGGGCAGGTCGTCCACGGGGTCCCCGTATACGACACGGTGCGGGAGGCCTGGGAAGTGGAAGGCCCCATCGACGTGAGCGTCATTTTCATTCCGGCGGCTCTGGTGCGGGATGCGGCAATGGAGGCCCTGGATGCCGGGGTGAAGACCCTGGTGATCGTTCCCGACAGGGTGCCCGTCTACGACGTGCTGGAAATTTCCAAGCGGGCCGCGCAGGTGGGGGCCAGGTTCATCGGTCCCAACACCCTGGGGGTGATAAGCCCCGGAAAGGCCGTCCTGGGGATGATCGGCGGAAAGGCCCGGTCGGCCCGCGAGTGGTTTTTGCCGGGAAGAGTGGGGGTCACGTCCAGAAGCGGGGGGATGACATCGGCCATCTCCTATTATCTCAGCCGGGCGGGGATCGGCCTGAGCACCATCGTCCACGTGGGAGGGGACTCGGTGGTCGGGACGCCCCATCCCGAGGTGGTCCGGCTGTTCGAACACGACGATAGGACCGACGCCGTGGTGATGTTCGGCGAGATCGGCGGCTCCCAGGAAGAACGGGTGGCCGACCTCATCGAGCGCGGCGAATTCACCAAGCCCCTCATTGCCTACATCGGCGGGGCGAAGGCAAAATCGGGGACCCGGTTTTCGCACGCCGGGGCGATTATCGAAGGAGGGCGGGGGACCCACGAAGGGAAGGTGAAACGGCTTCGCGAGGTGGGCGCCCACGTGGTGGACGATTTCGACAGCATACCGGACGTGGCCCGCAAGCTGCTGGGAAGCCCGAACGGGGCCGCGCACGCGAGAGGATGACGATGACCATAAAGGACGAAACCTGGAAGACATCCATTACCAAGGTGGAGCCCAACCGGCTCACCCTCAGGGGCTACAGGATCGACGAGCTGATGGGAAACGTCACCTTCCCGCAAGTGGTGTTTCTGACCATCAAGGGGGAACTGCCCGATGAGCGCGCATCCCGGATGCTGGACGCCATGCTGGTCTCTTCGGTGGACCACGGGGTGACGCCGCCTTCCTGCATCGCCGCCCGGACCATCGCCTCGACCGGGTCGCCCCTCAACGCCGCCCTCGCCGGCGGCATTCTCGCCATCTCCCGGCACCACGGGGGCGCCATCGAAGACTCCATGCGGATGCTCCTGGACGCGGTGGCCCGGAAACGCGAATCGGGGATGAGCGAAACCGACACCGCCGATACGGTGGTCCGGGAAGCCAGGGAAAAGAAGAAAAGGCTGCCCGGGCTCGGCCACCGGGTCCACACCAACGATCCCCGGACGGCGCGGCTTTTCGGGATCGCCGAAAGCCTGGGGTTTGCGGGTGAGTACGTAGCCATGGCCAACGCCCTGGCCGCCGCCGTCGAAAAAAGCGGCGGGAAGCGCCTGCCGGTAAACGTCGACGGGGCCCTGGCGGCCCTCCTGTGCGAAATGGAGTTTTCACCCGAGCTTGCCAACGCCTTCTTCATGATGGCCAGGATCCCCGGGCTGGTGTCCCATATCTACGAAGAACAGACCCGGATGCGGCCCATGCGGCAAATCGACACCAAGAAGCACGAATACGACGGGCCGGAGGAAAGAGCGGTGCCGGGCGCCGTGCAGGCGGCGTGGAGCGGGGCCTGAAATTTTCACGCAGGCATAGGATGGGCGGAGCGAAGCGCAACCTATCCGACCCTGAAATTACATTGCGCGATTATTTATGTCGTCGCGTATAAGGGGAAGTTTTAAGAACGTGGGGG
>LUZZ01000174.1:8116-8618 GCA_001603845.1 Syntrophobacterales bacterium Delta_01
CTTCAAATGCTACCAGTGCGGTACCTGCTCGGCGGTGTGCCCGATGGGCGATCAGATGGATATCGCCCCGCGAAAGCTCATCCACATGTGCCGCCTGCGGCTGGGCGAGCGCGCCGCGGCGAGCAACACCCCCTGGGTGTGCGCCGTGTGCTCCGAATGCCTGGTGCGCTGCCCCAACGGCGTGCACATCCCGCGGGTGATGGAAGCCGTGAGGCTCCTTGCCAAGCGCAGGAACATCGACCGCGTGGACCCCTCGCGAATCGATCCGAAAACGCTGGCCGGGCATCCCCAGATAGCGCTGGTGGCGTGCTTCAGGGAACACACGGCGTGAGCGTGCGGGCTCGGAAAAGCACGGGGAATTCCGCCCCCACGCCCCCCTTCGCCGCTTTGCGGCTCAATTTGGCACAACGGTATTTCCCCACCCCCGGCAGGGTGATCAATGCTGTTGACTTTAGGGGCGACGCTCCAAAAACTCCCCTCCCTTGGCGGGAGGGGCAGGGGG
>LUZZ01000175.1 GCA_001603845.1 Syntrophobacterales bacterium Delta_01
TTGTGATTTTTGCCGGTGGTTGTGTGTCCACGGGCGGCTACGGTCCGTACGGCGGCGGGGGCCGCCGGGAGATCGTTCCCGACCAGCGGATTCCGATGGCCGAATCCCTGCGCGCCGGCGGCCAATGGAAGAGCAACGACCTCACCATCACCTACCGGTACGTTCCCGACGGGAACGGGCTGTTGTTTTCCGGCACGCTCGAGTTCATCGATGCCATCAACTACAATTTTCCGTTGATGCCTTATTTTTACGCGGGTCTGATTTTCGGAGACGCGCAGGGCATGGTGATCGGGAGCAGCCCCCTGTTGACCTACCGGCGCGACAGCAGCTTCGATACCCTGGAGCCCGTCAGATTTTCCAGGCACATCACCGTGCCTCCGGGAGCGGCCATGTTTGCCTTCAGCTACCAGGGGCAGATGGCCGAAACGGGCGGAAGGGGCGTTTGGGGCGGTATGGGCGGCGGAGCCAATCCCACGAACATCTGGAATTATCCGGTGAGGACCGTCACCGGCGTTCAGCCGGGAAAATAAAACCGGTCCCGAATCGAGCGGATGAGCCGGTCGTCGGCTCTGAAGGGCACGGGGGGCGGGCAGGGCGGGGGCAGGGCCAGGCCCGTAAAGGGGGTTTGCGCCGCCTTGAGGTTATAGGCCGTCACCATGAGGGTTTCGAGGTTCACGGTGTCGGCGATGTTGTAGGCCAGCAGGGTTTCCAGTGCGCGGGGGTTTTGCTCCCGCTTGTATTCTTCCCAGAGAAGGACGGCGAAATAGCCGTCCACGCCCTCCAGTTCGTTTCTTTGCAGCCCCAGGCGCTTCTCGCATCCCTTGAGGCCGCCGGTGTAGCCCAGGCTCCGCAGGAGGAACCGAAGGTCGATATGGACCTGGTCCACCCGGGTCCCGAAATAGCCGCGGATGAACGGCAGGTCGAAGCAACTGCCGTTGTAGGTGACGAGCAGTTTATAGTTTCGGAGGTCGTGCGGCAGCCTGTCCAGGTTTTTGCCGTGGACGTAGTGGCGCACTTGGCTGCCGTCGTAGAGCGCGGCCGTGGTGATATGGTCGCCGGGACCGCCCAGGCCGGTGGTTTCGATGTCCAGGTATGCCGCGCAGTGGCGAAATTCGGGGAAAAGCCGCCAGAGAAGCTGCGAGGGAAGCGATGCGGCGAAAAAGTGGGGATCGCCCTCGTTGAGCTTGTCCCGGCAGGTGTCCAGAAAAGCTCTCAAAGCTTCCGATTTGCGCTTCCCGAAGGGCAGAACGGAGCCGTTCGCGTCGCAAAATACGTCCCAGGAACCGATCCCGGCGTCCCAGAGCGACTGTTCGGTTTTGAGCCCGATTCCGGGCATATGGGCGAATGTATTTTGGAGCATGAGCGATTTTCCGGGCCGGCGTAAGATCGATGTTTGCCGCAAAGACGAAGGGACCGCCGCACGCGTCGTGACAAACCGGTAATTAGCACAAACAAAAAAAGGCGTCACCGATTTTAACGGCACCGAAGGTCTCGTGCCGGCACGGGGTCCTCATTGCAGCCTGCGTCTTTGCGGCATCCGGTTTAAATGTTCAGTGCAGCGTCCGGGCTTCGAAGGCGGCGGTTTTGACATTCATGTTCCGGCTGTCGACGCCGGAGCTTTTTTCCATCATTTCGTGCCCCTCGCCCTGGTGCATCATGTCTTTTTCCTGCATCATATGACGGCTGGGCCGCCTGTGGTACTTGCGTTCATGAGCGTGGAAGGACTTGAATGCTTCGATGGACTCCTTCCGCTGGGCCGCCAGTTCGTTGATCACCGCGGACATGGCGGCGATCTTGGCATCGCCCGTGGCGGAGTTCATGGCGGCCACCTTTTCATCGAGCCGCTTTTCCATCTCGTTGAGTTCCTGCTTCATCTTCTCGTGCCTTGCCGCTATCTTCTCCCGCTTGCTGATCTTGGCGGACTTGCCGGCGGTCGTGTCCGCGGATTTGGCCGCTACGCCGCCGGACTGGGTCTCGGTGGCTGCGGCCACGGCATAACTCTGGGCCTTGGCTGCGACCTGGCCGGAATCACCGGCGAAAGCAAAAGCCGGAACAAATCCCAGTGCGATTATGATCGACATGACCGGAAAAATTTTTTTCATCGGTTTATCTCCTTCAAAGCGGTTTTCTCCTCGAAAGAAGAGTTGCATGTTAAAAAGATAATTCGTCTTTTTGCTCATGCGCCGGTGCCGTGGCGGAGCGGGCAAAGATTTACGAGGAGTATTCCATTTCCGGAAAAACAAAAACCCCCGCGAAGGGGGTTTTTGATCCCCCTTACAGTGCAGGGGGGCGTTCCCGGATTTTTTGGAATCGGCTAGCTGTTTCTTCTCCCGAAAAGCCGCAGCAGGAGCAAGAAAAGGTTTATGAAATCGAGGTAGAGGCTCAGTGCCCCGATGACCGCTCCCTTGCGTTCCATTTCGGCTCCCTCAAAGCCGGCATAGGCCATTTGCTTGATCTTCTGAGCGTCGTAGGCGGAAAGGCCCACGAAAATGAGGATGCCCGCATAGGTAATGATCCAGTAAATCTGGGGGCTTGCCAGGAAAATATTTACCAGGGAGGCGATGATGATTCCGATGAGGCCCATCATCATGAAGCTTCCCATGGAAGTGAGGTCCCGTTTCGTGGTGTAGCCGTAAAGGCTCATCGCGGCGAAGGTCCCGGCCGTTATGAAAAAGGTGTTGGCGATCGACGCCTTGGTGTAGGCCAGGAAAATAGCCGACAGCGTCAGGCCGTTGAGAAAAGCGTAGGCAAAAAACATAAGCAGGGCGGTGGAGGACTGGATCCTGTTGATTGCCGCGCTTATGGCGATCACCAGGCCGAGTTCGCCGATAATCAGCACCATGAGCACCATGGGCGTGCCGAAAATAAATTGCAGCATCGCGGGACTGGATACCGTGTAGAGGGCGGTGATGGCGGTAACCGCCAGCCCCAGGGCCATCCAATTGTAAACGCGGCGAACGAATTCGCTTGCGGCGAGCGCGGTGCGGTCGCGATCATAGGAAACGCTTCTGTCCATCATCCGGGCAGCTCCTTTCGATTGAGTGGTTTTTATCCGGTTCCGGCAGTAGTATGTTAAGTCAATAATCGGTCCGGGCAAGTTGCATTATAACCAGTTTTGGCATTCCGGCGCAATCCGGTCACGGCCGGCCCGTCGCCGGTGCTGTTTGCGAAGGTTCCCGCAGGAGACGGTTTTGAAGACATTTCCCGAATACAGAGAAGAATTTCCCATCACCCGTAATTGCGTTTTCTTCAACAATGCCGCGGTATCCTCCCCCCCGACGCGGGTGGCCGACGCGGTTGGCGAGCTTTTCCGGCAGTTCAGCGAGGTGGGCATCAAACGATATCCCCAGTGGATGCAGCAGGTGAATGAAACGCGGTCCCTGTTTGCGCGCCTGATCAATGCGGAACCCCTCCAGGTGTGTTTTACGGGGAATACTTCGGACGGTTTGAGCGCGGTGGCCTCCGGGCTGGAGTGGAAAAGCGGCGACCGGATCCTGCTGCCCTATCCCGATTTCCCGGCCAACGTCTACCCGTGGCTCAACCTGGAGCGGGAGGGCGTGCAGGTCGATTTTTTCCCAAAAGAGAACGGACGGTTTCAGCCCGAAGACATCGAAAAGGCCCTTCGCCCCGGAACGCGGCTGCTGGCGGTGAGTTCAAACGATTTTTCCACCGGTTTTCTGTGCGATCTCGAAGCGCTGGGCGACCTGTGCCGCAGGAAGGAACTGCTTTTGTGCGTGGACGGCATCCAGAGCCTGGGGGCCGTACCGATGGACGTGAAAAAATACGGCATCCACTTCCTGGCGAGCGGCGGCCACAAATGGCTGCTCTCCACCATGGGGATCGGGGCGCTCTACATTGCCGAAGAGGCCAACCCCCTGGTGCGGCCGGTCCGGGTGGGGTGGCGCAGCGTGGAAAACGAGGAAGACTTCTACCACCTGGACCTGACGCTCAAGCGGGACGCGCGCCGCTTCGAGCCGGGGACCCTCAACATTTCCGGTATCACGGCCCTAGGGGTTTCGCTCGGGATGTTGCTGGAAATCGGCATCGAGAAAATCCATACGCGGATCCTGGAGGTCACCGATCTGATTGCCGAAGGGCTTGCCTGGAGAAACCTTCCCGTCATCAGCCCGGTCGAACGGAAACACCGCTCGGGCATCATCAGCTTCGTGCCGCGGGATGCCGCCGGGTTTTTTCATTACTGCCTGGGAAAAAACGTGATGATCTCCCAGCGGGGCGACGCGGTACGGCTGTCCCCCCACTTCTACAGCAACGAAGCGGACGTGGAGGCTTTTTTCACGGTCCTGGACGAGTATTTGCGGGAAGGGTAGCGGGCGGGGCTGAAGATACGCGGAGCCGCCCCCGTGCCGACAGAACCGAAAAAGGCAAACTACCACAGCCTCCAGTAGACCTTGCCGTCCCGCTTTTCCCCGCGCACCCGTTCCATGTGCCGGAGGGTGGCGAATTCCCGTTCGAGCTGGGGCATGGTAACCTTGGCGCCCAGCTTTTGAAGCAGGAGAGGGGGTTCGATGGGGCCGTTTCGTTCGAGATCCTTCAGGATTTCCGACTGGAGAGGAGTGAGCGTGGAGGGGGAGCCGGTCAGTTTTTCGAGAGACTTGGCGCTGTGTACGGCCCAGGGGTCGCAGGCCTTGAGAGGGGAGAGCGCATCGATGTAGCAATCCTCGCACAGGTTTTGCCCGTTATGCTGTCTTTCTTCCCCCTGCTCGATCGTGGCGTTGCATTTGTCGCACTTCAAGGTATCACCTCACGGATAATATTAGGACGCATTCTTACATCACGTCTTGTGATAACAAAGCGGCTCGCGGTTTGTCAACTCCACGGCGGCACATTGTGGAAGCCTTCAGGGCCATTGCGGGGAAGGCGGTCACAGGATGGAGCGGTAAAAGCGGTACCAGTTGGTCCCCAGGATCCCCTGCACGCTTTCTTCGGGGTAGCCGTGAGAGAGGAGCAGGTCGCGCAGGGCGGCGAGCCGGGAGATGTCCTCCAGTCCGCTGTTGATGGAAGGGAATCCGCAAAAATCGGATCCGATGGCGATGGCGTCCGTCTCGAAAGACTGGGCGATACGGTCGATATGCCGGTAGACGTCCTCGATCGACGCCCGGCCGGTAATGGAAAGCATCGTGGGGTCGGCAGCGAGTCCCACCACGCCTCCGCGTTCCATGATGATCCGAACCTGTTCCATGCCGAGGTTTCTGGGGATGTCGCAAAGCGGGCGCACCCCCGTATGCGACGAGAAGATCGGCCCGTCGTGAATTCTCGCCAGGTCCAGGAACCCGGGTTCGGCGAGGTGGGCCGCGTCGAACACGAATCCCTCCCGTGAAAGTTCCGCCACCAGTTTTTTGCCTTCCGAACTGAGGCCGCCGGGAAAGGGGACGTTGTTTCCGTCGGCGATCCTGTTTTTGCCCATGTGGGTAAGGCCGACGACCCGGATCCCGGCATCCGCGAGGGAGCGGCGGTCGATGTCCAGGAAAGAATCGGCGTTTTCGACCAGCCATATCATGCCGGGAGTTTGTTGTTCGATACAGGTTTCCAATTCGGACCCGGTGCGGATATGGACCAGCCCGGTGAGGTATCGCCCGGCGTATTCCATAAGGTGTTCGAGACACCTGGCGGCGGTTCCGGGGCCGTTGTGTTCGTCCGGGCAGTAGAGGGCCGCGACGATGGCCCGCACGTCGGCGTCCCGCATTTTGTCGAGCGTCACCGGGCCGTCGGTGATGCGGTCGAATGGAACGTCCGGGTGGGCGTTGGTCATTTCGTAGAGAATATCCACGTGGCCGTCGATGATGTAGGCGGGCGTTTCCGGCGCGTCGGGCGCTTTGTGCATTCCGTGTCTTCTCCCAGGTTCGGCGTCAAAAAAACCGCTGGGGACCCCAGTTGGATGCGATCCCCGGCGCACGATTGGTTGCAGTCGGTTATCTCCGGACCGGAGATTCAGGCGGTCCCGGCACCAGCACCATCAAGTCGGAAAGTGTCCGGGCCGCTTCCGCGCACATAAGCGAAAATTCCTCCATCCCGGCTGCGGTGGTCCCATACCGGGGGTAGAGTTCTCGCGCTATGTCTTCCAGGTTTCGCCGGCCGTCGCAAATCCGGAGGAAATCCATGCCGAAATCGTTGATTTCGCTGACATTGACTCTTCCGTCCAATTGCCTGAAAATAAGGTTGGTGCCCGCTTTGGGATAGGTTTTTTCAAACCGGCCGAATTTCGCATCCAAGATAATGGCGGGGATATTGAAAGTGAACGGCTCGATCAGGACCTTTCGATTGAGCAGCGGCCGGAGTTCGCCCATGCGCTCCAGGTCGATATGGAACGAAGACGGCTGCACGTCGTATTTGCCGGCATCGATCAGGCAGGTCTCATACCGGGCGATCTCCGGGATGTGGGCGCGTACCGGCGGGGCCGTTTCCGCAAGAAGCTGCGCGGCAAAGCTTTCGAAGTGCAGGTAGCAGTCCCGCGCCGTGATGGAGCGGGAGCCGGTCTTGCGTTCCACGTGGTCCAGGAACAGGAAGAAAAGATCGAAAACCGACCGGTCCGGTTCCATGCTCAGGAGCAGGAACGTCCGCGGGTAGAGCGAAGCGAGGACGGCAAAATAGTTGGCGATGTGGTTGAGGTCTTTGAGGGGGGCCGCCGGACAGGGCAGGTTGTAGAAGCTGCTGAACAGCGCGGGATCGGAATCGATCAACGCATCATCCGAGGCCAGGCGCTTTCCGTCGTCGAATTCGATCCCCAGGGAGAAGTAAGTGTCCACCTCGCGCACCAGCGCTCCGGAATACCTTTGGTGCAGGTCGGTCCCCGGCAGCGTGGTGGCCATCTGCACCAGGATGTTGGCGTTGCCGGTGACGGCCGAAAGCAGGGCGAGCCGAAGCGTCTGTTCGACGTCTTCTTTCCGTTCTTCGGGAAAACCGATGACGAAGCTGAGCGTGGGGACGATCTGGCGGTCCGTGGTTTCGCGTACCCGCTGGAGCAGGATCCGGCTGTCGATGTTTTTGCGAATGAAGGCCAGGGTCCTGGGCGACCCGGAGTCGATGCCGTAGCACATGGATTCGCAGCCGGCCTCGCGCATCAGCTTCAGGATATCTTCGTCCACTGTGTCCAGGCGCGAGATGCAGTACCAGGGAATATGCGAAAGCCCGGCATCGATCACGCTGCCGCAAAATTCGGTCACGAATTTCCGGTTCGTCGTAAACTGGTCGTAGGCCAGCAGGAAACACTCCACCCCGAAGTTTCGGGCGAGGTTTTGCATCTCGCGGATGAGCCGCTCAACGGAAAACGTTCGCGTCCTGCGTTTCCAGATGAGCGACTGGGAGCAGTAGATGCAGCGGTGGGGGCATCCCCTTCCCACTTCCAGGATGGCGATGGAGCGCTGGAGTTCGCACGCATCCCGGTAAACCGACGGAGAGGCAACGAAGCCGTAGTCGCTGAGAGGCAGCAGGTCCAGGTCTTCGATCAATTCGCGGTCGGGGGTCCTTGCGACGCCGGAACCGTTCCGGAAAGTGATGCCGGCGATGCGGTCCAGGCCGTTTCGGCCGTCGAGAGCCCGGATGAGTTCCGGGAACGTGATCTCCCCCTCGCCTCGAACGATTACATCCACGAATGGAAACCGGGTCAGGGTCGCTTCGTCCACGAAAGCCGCGTTGTGGCCGCCGAAAACGATCTTGAGGCCCGGCTTCAGCTCCTTGAGCCTGCCGGCGATCTGTACCGCCGGGGGATAGGTGGTGCACTGGACGGAAAAAGCGGCAATGTCCGGTTCGGCCGCAAGAATTTGCCGGGCGCACTCCGCGTAGATTTCCTTTCCCAGGCGGAGTTCCTTCAGGCGGATGGCCAGGGGAAAGTCGAAGATCTTCACCCGGTGGGGCGACCCTTTGAGCGCCGTGGCCAGGTTGATGAGCCCCAGGGGAGGCATGTTGTACATGGGCTCGAAATAAAACGGCGGAAACACGAGAGCGATATTCATCTGGCATCCGATGCGATCATAGACGGTTCAGGCGAAAATTTTCAGACTCGGGTCAATGTAGCGGGACGCGGAGGGCCGGTCAAATTATTTGCTCGGCGGCGGGATAAGGGCGACTTGCGTTCAAATGGTTTCGAAACGACGCTTCAAAAGCGTGGAGGCGCTTCGCCCCCGCTCCTCGCGCCGCTTCGCGGCTTACCGGCCGTTCGGCCGCTAGTGCAAAATCTGGCTCAGGAACAGTTTCGACCGGTCGTGGCGCGGGTTCGAGAAGAATTCCTCGGGCGTGTTCTGTTCCAGGATCTGCCCGAAGTCCATGAAAAGGACCCGGTGGGCGACGCTCTTGGCGAAACCCATTTCGTGGGACACCACCAGCATGGTCATGCCGTCCCTGGCAAGCTCGATCATGACGTCCAGCACTTCCTTGACCATCTCGGGGTCCAGGGCGCTGGTCGGTTCATCGAACAGCATCACCTTGGGTTTCATGCACAGGCTGCGCGCGATGGCCACCCGCTGCTGCTGGCCTCCGGAAAGCTGGCCGGGGAATTTTTTGGCCTGTTCGGCGATGTGGACCTTTTCCAGGTAATACATCGCCAGGCTTTCGGCTTCGGATCGGGGGAGCTTCCGGACCCAGATGGGGCCCATGGTGAGGTTGTCCATGATCGTCAGGTGGGGGAACAGGTTGAAGTGCTGGAACACCATTCCCACTTCGGCGCGGATTTTTTCGACGTTTTTGATATCGTTGGTCAGCTCGATATTATCCACGATGATGCTGCCGCGCTGGTGTTCTTCGAGCCGGTTGATGCAGCGGATCAGGGTCGATTTTCCGGAACCCGACGGGCCGCAGATCACGATCCGTTCGCCCTTCTTGACGGACAGGTTGATGTCTTTGAGCACGTGGAAATCGTCGAACCACTTGTGCATGCCGACGATCTTGATGATTTCGTGTTCCGAAGCAGGGGCCTGTATTTCGACGGTCGTATTATCGTTCATGGTTCTCTCTTGCCGGTTGCCGGGTCATGTAAGACCGTCAGCGCTCCGTCTTAAGGTCCCTTTCCAGACGGCGGCTGAAATCGGACATAAAAAAGCATCCCACGAAATAAATCATTGCCGTGAACAGGTAGGCTTCATTGCTGAAACCCATCCATTCGGGGTTGGACAGGGTAACATGGGTGGTCCTCAACAGGTCGAAAAGCCCGATGATGACCACCAGGGACGTATCCTTGAACGCGGAGATCAGGATACTCACCGTGGGAGGGATGACGGTTTTGAGTGCCTGAGGCAAAACGATCAGGCGCATTTTCATGTAGTAGTTGAGCCCCAGGGCTTCGGCGGCCTCGTATTGGCCGCGCGGAATGGCCTGGAGCCCGCCGCGGACCACTTCGGCGATATAGGCGGCCGTAAACAGGATGATGGCCACCTGGGCGCGCAGGATCTTGTTGATGGTGATCCCCTCGGGCAGGAACAGGGGGAGCATCACCGAAGCCATGAACAGCATGCTGATGAGGGGCACGCCGCGGATGAGCTCGATGTAGATGACGGAAAGGTTTTTGATGGCCGGCATCTTGGACCGGCGGCCGAGTGCCAGGATCACTCCCAGGGGATAGGCCGCGGAAAGCCCGAAGATGGAGAGGAGCAGGGTCAGCGAAATACCGCTCCATTTTTCGGTTTCCACCACCGGCAGGCCGAACACCCCGCCCCGCATCACCAGCCCCATGGTCGCCAGCCCGATGGGCCACGCCACCAGCAGGTACCGGTTCCATCGCTTACGGCTCCTGCTGTACAGTATGAACACCACAAGCAGAGAAATGGCGAGAACCGGCCGCCACTGCTGGTTGTAGGGGAAAAAACCGAAGAGGATGAACCGCACGTTGTTGGTAATCACCGCCCAGCAGGCGCCGGCCGCGCTCTTGCAAGTTTCGCCTCCGCCCGACCAAACGGCGTCGAAAAACGCCCACTTGATGAACGGAGGGATGGTCCTGAGAAGACCGAAAGCGATCAGAAGGGTCAAAACGGAGTTGAACGTGCTGCTGAACAGGTTCTTCCGCGCCCAGCCGGTCACGCCGATGCTGGAGGCGGGCGGTTTCGCGTCTTCGATGGTTTCTATGGGAACGGATACCGGTTTCAATGCATTATCTTTCCACCAGGGCGGTTCTTTTGTTGTACAGGTTCATGAACCCCGATGTTATCAGGCTGATGACCAGGTAGACGGCCATGATCATGGCGACGCCCTCGATCGCCTGGCCGGTCTGGTTGATCGTGGTGTTGGCGACGGAGACGAAATCCGGGTAGCCGATGGCCACGGCAAGCGAGCTGTTCTTGATGAGGTTCAGCATCTGGCTGGTCAGGGGCGGGATGATGACCCGCAGGGCCTGGGGCAGGACGACCAGGCTCATCACCAGTTTCGGGCGCAGCCCGATGCTCATCGCCGCTTCGGTCTGCCCCCGGGAAACGGCCTGAATGCCCGCCCGGACGATTTCGGCAACAAACGCCGAAGT
>LUZZ01000176.1 GCA_001603845.1 Syntrophobacterales bacterium Delta_01
ACCTGAAACCATCTTGCGATTCAGCGTAGTCACAGCAACAAAGACCACAGCCCGAACCGGCGCGCAAGTTGCGCCGTTTCGGGCCTGCCGTTTGCCGGTTGGTTCCGAAAGGCGGGTGAGAACTTGGCAGTGAAAACACAGGCAGACGAGACCGGAACCACTCAGTCCAACAATCATGTCCCCTTCTGGCACGATCCCTCGAAAAGGGCCATCGTCTACCAGGTGGCGGCCCTGGTGCTCGTTCTGCTTTTCGGTTATTACATTTTCTGCAACACCCAGGCAAACCTGGAACGACAATCCATCGCCACCGGGTTCGGTTTTCTGACTCGGGAAGCCGGGTTCGAAATCGGCGAGCCGGTGATTTCCTATTCAGCGGCGGACACTTACGCCCGCGCCCTGCTGGTCGGGGTGCTGAACACTCTCAAGGTTTCAGCCGTGGGAATCGTTCTGACCATCCTGCTCGGGCTGTTCGTGGGCATCTCGCGCCTTTCCAGAAACTGGCTCCTGGCGAAGCTCGCCGCGGCTTATATCGAAATTCTTCAAAATATTCCGGTACTTCTTCAACTCTTTTTCTGGTACGGCCTTTTCCATTCCAGCTTTCCCGGCCCGCGGCAGTCGCTCAATCCCCTGCCCGGCGTTTTCATAAACAACCGCGGCTTTTACTTTCCCATCCCGGCGGCCCACCATGCCATGCCCTGGATGGCCCTGGCCCTGGCGGCGGCCTGCGTGGCCTGCTACGTGCTCAAGCACTGGGCCAAAGCACGCCAGGACAGGACGGGCCGGTCGTTTCCGGTATTTGCGACCTCCGCTGCCACGATCGTCGGGCTGCCCTTGGCGGTATGGGTGGCTTTCGGTGCGCCGACCGGCCTCAATATTCCCCACCTGGTGGGATTCAATTTCGAAGGCGGATTGTCCTTCAGCCCGGAATTCGGGGCGCTTCTGTTCGGGCTGGTGCTCTACACTTCGGCGTTTGTTGCCGAAATCGTCCGGGCGGGCATTCAGGCCGTTTCCCGGGGGCAG
>LUZZ01000177.1 GCA_001603845.1 Syntrophobacterales bacterium Delta_01
CTTCATTTCTTCACTGGCTTCGGGATATCGTATCCGACGTTTGCGCTTCCCACCGTGAGCGCGCCATTGCGCTCACGGTGATGGAGGCGGAGGAGCTGGAAAATATTTTCGCGCTTCTGGTGGTCGGAGCGTTCGTCGGCCTTCCGTCTCCGCCGACCTTCATCGCCGTGGAACTCCTGCCTTTCCTGGAAAACGAACTGAGGATCCTGGGCCGCAGGGCGGAGGACGCCGGCGACATGCTGGCGGAGATGTGCGGCATGTTGGGTATCGATTAGATGAAGGTCCTTTTTTTCACGGGAAAGGGCGGGGTGGGGAAATCGACCCTGGCCGCGGCGGCGGCGTGGCAGTTGTCGCAAAAGTACAGGGTCCTGATCGTATCGCTGGACCCCGCCCACAATCTCGGAGACATTTTCGAGGTATCCCTGGGAGATAAAAAAACCAGCTTCAGCGACGGCCTCCAGCTCAAAGAGGTTGACCTGCGTAAGCGGGCCAAGGCTTACCTGCGCTCGGAAATCGAGGCCCTGGCCGGCACCTACCGCTACCTCCAGGTCCTGAACCTGGACTGCTGTTTCTCCGTGCTGCAATATTCTCCGGGCATCGAGGAGTATGCCCTGCTGACGAGCATCGAGGAGACGCTGAGGGATGAAAATGACATCGATTACGTCATTTTCGATACCCCTCCCACGGGTCTTACGCTAAGATTTCTGGCTCTGCCCGCCATCACCCTGACGTGGATCGACCGGCTGATGGACATCCGGCGGGAGATTTTGAAAAAGCGCTACACCATACAAAAAATAAGAGGTCCCGGGAAAGAGGCGCACACTCTCGATTATGATCCCGAAAGCGACGCCCTTTTGACCAAGCTCGAGACCATGAGAGCGAACTACCAGGCCCTCGGCCGCACCCTGCGCAGCGAATCCTGTTCGTTCGTGGTGGTGTTCAACCCCGACATCCTTTCCCGGAGGGAATCGGAACGGCTGCTCGACGGGCTCCATGAGCTGAGGTTTCCCGTGCGGCTGCTGATCGACAACAAGGTTACCCCGGAAAACGAGCAAACCGCCGCCGAAGTGGAGGCCGATGTCGGGAAGCTGGCCGGCGAGAACGTGTCCCTGGAGCGTGTCCGCCTGGCGGCGGGACTTGGCGGCGAAAATCGGGAGAAACTCTATTACATAGCGGAAGATATCGCCTCCTATATCGAAAAATCCCCATGACGACCGGTGCGGCCGTTTGCGGAATCTTCCTCACTTCATAGAAAGCATGCCCAAACGATGGAAGCGGAAAACATTATCACCCAACCGGCTTTTCTGCTTTTTGTGGCCTTTTCGTGTGCCCTGACGCTCGGCTACTACTGGGGGCGAAGGAAAAATGGGCGGATTGTCCGGGCGGCTTTCGACGACCTCGTGGAACTCGTCAAACCCGAGGACCAAAACTTCACCAATATCGGGGGGGCCATCGGCTACCACGCGAACCTGTTCATTAAAAGAAAGGGCCCCCTGCACCGGGTCGATGCCACCATTACGCTCCTGCCGAGGCATTCCTGGCTCTACCTGCCCATCTCGAAACTGATAAGAAAATACGACCGGCTGTTCATCACCCTCTATTTCGAACAGCAGCCCCCCGAGGAAGCTCATCTCATCGAGGTGAAACATGCCGGATTTGGGCAAAGAAGAATCGACCAGGCCCAGCGGTTCCATCGGATCGAGGTGAACTGGGGGAAGCATAAATTCTACCTGTTCCACATCGGCAACGAGATGCGCGACCGGTTTCTGCGCTACGTAAACGAGCACCCGGACCCCGGCATCGTCCGGCACGTTGCGCTGGTCCCGCGGCAGAAGAAGGGCTTTATTTTCGCCATTCCGCAGATCGGCAGGGTGGGAAAAGACGTGGCGCCGGTCTACGACTGGCTGACAACGATGAAGTAGCGCCCGTGGAGTGCCGCCGGACGGGCAGGGGGCTTTGCTTTATTTTCACTCTTGAGGTGCGGGTACGCTTGACGCCGGCTGGAACCTGTAGGAAATTAAAAGTCGCGGCAAGTCCACGCCGCTCAAGTGAACTCACCGTGCCGTGCATACCGGCAAAGGGGGAATCCCATGGCGGAACCGGCCATAAAAAGAGCGACTTACGCCGACCTTTACTCCATTCCGGACAGTATGACCGGCGAAATCATCGGCGGGGAACTGATCGCCACTCCCAGGCCGTCCAGGAAGCATGTCCTTGCCGTCAGCCTGTTGGGGGCCAAAGTAGTAATGCCTTATTACTACGGAGAGGGAGGGGGGCCCGGCGGGTGGGTGATTCTCGACGAACCGGAAATCGGCCTTGGCGAAAACATCCTGGTCCCGGACCTTGCCGGCTGGAGAAAAGAGCGGTACCCGGAAGAGGAACCCCATAATTGGATTTCGGTCCCGCCGGACTGGGTCTGCGAAGTGCTTTCCCCCGGCACGGCGAAGACCGACAAGAGCGGCAAGATGCCCATTTACGCGGAGCACGGGG
>LUZZ01000178.1 GCA_001603845.1 Syntrophobacterales bacterium Delta_01
ATCCGGCAGGTCCGCCCCTCGGGTCAAGATAACGGTTTTGCCCGCCGTAACCCGGTTGTTGGCTGCCTCCATTTCATCGGGAGAGGGTCGTCGGGGAATACGTAGAAGACTTTGCGGTGATTTTAAATGGGAAAGGGATAGATCCGGCGGGCGGGCGATTCGACCGACCGCCCGTCGTCCGGGTTTAGATTTGGCGGATCCGTTCGTGGGGTTACGACTATCCGCGATTGTCCGCAATATTTCTTAACCGTTGCATTCGCGCCTCCTCCGGGGCCGACACGCCGGGCAGCGGGTAAGTTTTTCCCAAAAACGTGTATTTCGGTTCGCCGAACCTGTGGTAAGGCAGCAGCTCGAATTTCAAACCGGAAAACGGTCGAATGAAATCGACGATTTTTCGTATATCCTCCGGATCATCGTTCAAGCCGGGGATGATCGGCGTCCTGACGGTCTTGGACAACCGGGGGAAATGCCTGCAGATGCGCGCAAAATTATCCAGGATCAGCCTGTTCGAAACGCCCGTCAAATCCTCGTGCTTCGCGGGATCGATGCATTTGATGTCGAACATCATGGCGTTGACATAGGGCAGCGCCTTCTCCAGCACCTCCCACGGGACATGGCCGCAGGTTTCGACGGCGGTATCCATTCCGTTGAACTTCGCGTTCTTGAGCAGTTCCACCGCAAATTCGCCCTGGAAGAAAGGCTCGCCTCCGCTGAGAGTCAGCCCCCCGCCCGACCGCGAATAGAAGCAAAAATCTTTTTCCACCGCCTCCAGCACCTCTTTGACGCTCATCCTGGAACCGATCATCTCCAGGGCCCTGGAGGGACACTTGGCGGCGCACTCGCCGCAGTTGTCGCAAAGCTCGCGATTGATCCCCGTGATCCCGGTTTCATCGGCCGTGACCGCACCCTGCGGACATTGAAGGCAAAGACCGCATTCGGCGGTTCCGATGCATTTTTTCGGATCGAACGTCACTTCGGGCCGGGGGTCCTGGGATTCCGGGTTGCAGCACCACCGGCATCGCAGCGGGCACCCTTTGAGGAAAACGATGGTCCGGATTCCGGGGCCGTCGTGGACCGAAAAGTGCTGGATGTTGAAGACGACGCCGGTCTGGTCTTTGCCTGTGCTCACGCGTTTTTCCCCTGAGGGGGAGGCATGGAGGGCCCCTCCGTGCCTCCCGGGTCTAATCAGAACGAGTGCTCGGTTCGGGCGATGATCTCGTTCTGGAGTTCAGGCGACAGGTCCACGAAATAGGCGCTGTAGCCGGCCACGCGCACCAGGAGCCCCCGGTACTTGTCCGGGTTTTTCTGGGCCGCGAGGAGCGTGTCCCTGTTGATGACGTTGAACTGGATGTGCCAAAGCTTGAGGTCGCAGAAGGTCCTGATGAGCGACATCAGCTTCCTGGTGCCCTCCTCTCCGGCAACGGTTCCGGGGGTCAGCTTGATATTGAGCAGCCTGGCCGCCCTTTCCTTGAATCCATAGTTTTTGGTGTGGGCATTCGAGAGGAGCACCCCCGTCGGCCCCTTTATATCGGACCCGTGGGAAGCCGAGGAGCCTTCCGAGAGGTACTCGCCCGCCTTTCTTCCGTTCGGAGTGGCGGCGATGATCTTCCCCAGCGGGATGTGCGAGGTGAGCGGGACATAGCGCACGTCCAATTCCCCCTGGAACGCGCTGTGGTAGCTGTTCGAAAATTTTACCGCGACTTTTTCCACCTCAAGCCCGATGGAATCGGCGTACGGGTCCCCGTTGCCGTACTTCGGGGCATGAAGGCAGAGCTGGCGGACCAGTTCGCCGCCTTCGAAATTCTTTTCGACTGCGGCCATCAGATCGGCCATGGAGATTTTCTTATCTTCGAAGACCAGCTTCTTCATGGCGGCAAGGGAATCGATCACCGTGCCGAAACCGATCAGGTCATAGAACCCCAGCTTTACGCCGCCCTTCACGTCTCCGCAGTGCAGGTCCCTGCACTGCGCCATGCACAGATCGTGCAATGCCGAAGAAAGAGGCGTCGCCAGGTACTTCCCGCGCAGTTTGTCCACGATATACTGCTGCGTGAACGTCTGCCGGAGCAGGTATTCCTCCTGGGCGACAAAGGCCTCCCACAGGTCGTCGAAGGTTTCGAACTTGCGGGGGTCTCCCGTTTTCGGCCCGAACTGCTCGCCGCCGTAACGCTTCAGGCACCCGTCGTTCAAGGCCATTTCCAGGGCCGCGGCCAGGTTGATCCAGGCGCAGGGGCTGGTGTAGGTGTCCCGGTTGGGCATTCTCACTTCGGTACAGCCCGAACCCGCATAGTCATTGGCATCATGGAGCTCCGCCCCCTTGGCCACCAGCAGGGGCACGATCTCCTCGTCGTTGAGCATCTTGGGAAATCCCGACCCCTCCTTGATGGTTTCGCAAATTTCATGCAGAAACCGTTCGGGAGTCAGGGAATGGATCCTGGCGACCAGGTCCGGGTAGTTCAGTGGAAATTCCCGCTTCGATTTCAGGATCAGGTACGAAAGATCGTTGGTGGCGTCCAGGCCGTCGGGGGTCCTGCCGCCGATGGTGAGCGCCTCCCAGTGCGCGTGCCCTTCGTTGAACGCGATGAAAGTGGGCGATACCTGCAAATCGATGAACTGCGCCATGTTCAGCCACAGGCATTCGAGCAGTTCGATGGCCCCCTCATCGGTGATCCGTCCCGCTTCCTTGTCCGCCTTGAAAAACGGATACAGGTACTGGTCCAGTCTCCCGTTGCCGATAACGGCCCCGGCTTTCTGTTCGAGGCGAGAGAAGACCTGCGTCATCCACTGCGACTGCACCGCTTCCCTGAAGTTTCGCGCCGGGTTTTCCGGGACATGGGAACACGCCTCCGCGATTCCGAGCAGTTCCTTCTTCCTGACGGGATCGGCTTCCCCTTCCGCCATTTTGGCGGCGGCCGCGGCATACCTGCGGGAAAAGAGCACCACGGCGTCGCACACTATGACGATCGCTTCCAGGAACGGGGCCGTTTCGGTGTTGCCTTCCGGGTCGCGGCGGTCGACGGCGTCGAGCCTTGCCTGGGCTTCCCGGCGGATTCCGGCGAACCCCTTCTTCAGCACCTTGTCATAGTCCAGTATCCACTGGAGGCAGCTTCTGAACGTGGCGGTCTGGGTGACGATGTCCCGCTGCACGAACATGTTTTTGGGGTCGAACAGGAGCCGGCGCGTCTCCTCCGGCAACGCCTGGTAAAGGCCCTGATGGAAAGCCCGGCCCTTCCAGTACGGCAGGATCTCGGCCATGATCACCTGCTCGTCCCTTTCGCTGAACGTGTACGGGGCCTTCCCCTCCCGCGCCAGGTCGATCACCATGTCCAGGAACCCGCCTTCCAGTTCCGGGTAGATCAGCCCGTAGCGGCCCCGGCAATCGCTGGCCCTTCCCACGATAAGTTCGCGCTCGCCGATGTAGACCGGAAGATTTTCCGCAATGTGATAAAGGGCCTTGGCCCATCTCCAGATCAGGGGCTGTCCTTCGGTCTGCCGGAAGGACTCGGTCATCAGCCTCGCTCTCTCCACCGAAGCACAGGGAAAGGTATCCTTGAACCCGTTGAGGATCGCATAGACCCTTTCCCTCCCGGGCACTTCCGGAGACTGGGCCTCCAGCCTCATTTCCTGGGGGGATAAAACACAGCAGCAGGCATCCTGCATTGTCATCTCCTTCTTATCGGATAACCGATTCTCAGATAACCAGTCCACCATTGGGGCTGATCATCTGCCCCACCACATAGGCAGCTTCGTCGGTAGCCAGGTAAACGGCCAGCGAAGCGATCTCCTCGACTTTGGCCAACCTTCCCACGGCAACGAGTTGCATCAGGCGCGCCGCTCTTTCGGACCCCATCCTCTCGATCCCGGCCTCGAAAAGATCCGTGGCGATGTATCCGGGTGCGATGCAGTTGACGCACACGCCCGCCCCGGCCACTTCATGCCCCACCGACCGCGTGAAGGCCACGATGCCGCCCTTGGCGGCCGAATAGTTGGGGCTGTGCGAACTGATGCCGGAAATGCCGGAAATGGACGCAATGTTGATGATCCTGCCCCACCCCTTGTCCTCCATGATGTTGAGGGCCGCGCGCGTGCAGTAGAAAACGCTGTTGAGGTCGGTCTGGATCATGGTTTCCCATTCTTCATCGCTCATGTACCGGGTGATCTGGAGCGAGTGCTTTTTGATCGGAGTGGTCACCAAGTCCAGGTGTTTCGCACGGTCCTCGACGCCTTTCGGGTGGGAGCGGAAAATACCGGCGTTGTTTACCAGGATATCCAGCGTACCGAACCGGTTCACCACTTCCGCAAAAAGCCTCGTCACGTCCGCGCTTACCGAAACGTCCGCCTTTACCCCCAGGGCCTCGGCGCCCAGGGCTTCGATCTCCTTGGCGGCCGCCTCGACCGTATCTCCCCTCCTGCCGCAAACGGCGACCTTGGCCCCTTCCTTTGCCATCATGAGGGCTATGCCTTTGCCCAGTCCGCCGTTACCGCCGGTGATCAATGCTACTTTGTCTTTGAGTCTCATCAGCATCCCCCTATTTTTGCATTTCCGGTTTGAGTTTCGCCGGAGCCTGGGGCGCGGCCGCCTGAGCGGGTTTGAACGCACCGGTTTCTTCAACGCTCATGTTTGCGGTCTCACGTCCCCAGAACATGAAGGGAATTACAAAGAAGATGAACGCGACGCCCACAAACCAGAACACCGCGTTCACACCCCCTCCTGCCAGTATGAAAGGAATATAGTAGGGCGCCAAAACACCCCCCAGCAGCCTTGCGGCGGCTTCCCCCACGCTGCTCCCCGCTCCGCGCAGGTGCGTCGGGTACTGCTCCGCGATATAAATCTTGGCGATGGGCAGCGTGCCGAAGCCGAAAAACGCGGCCACAAAAGCCCCGACCACCAGTATGGTCATCCCGGTCGCCTGGGCCATGATGGCACATCCCAACATGGACAATACGCTGAAGATGACATAAACCGGCTTGCGGCCGTAGGAGTCGGACAGGCACCCGATGAGAACTTCGCCGAAAGCGCCGATAACGGTCATGGTCCCGGCGAACATCACGGCGCTGCCGAAGGCGAACCCCTTGCTGGAAAACATCGTCGCCCCGTATACCAGCATCACGTACCAGAACATGATGGTAGCGGTGTAGAGCCCCCAGGAAATGAGGCTCCTGGACAGGTAGGGCGGCTTGAACAGGCTGGAGATGCTCCCCACCTTCCCGCCGGCCGGAACGGCCATCGAATCCAGGATATTCTGATTGATATAATTGGCGTCCCCGGGAATGTTCGCTTCGCCTTCCAGTTTTTCGACCAGCCTCACCACCTCGTCCGCTCTTCCGCGCTGCAGCAGCCACCGGGGTGATTCAGGCAAATACCTGGCGAACAGGATCACGATCAGGATCGGAACGCCGCCCGCAAAAAAAGGAATCCGCCAGGCGGTCTCCAGCGGGAACTGCGCCAGGGCCCACGCCCCCACCATGCTCGGCAGCACATACGCGGCACACAGTACCGCGTTGGCGGTGCTCACCAGGGTCCCCCTTCTCCTGGCGCCCACAAATTCCGAAATCATCAGGTAGGGAAGCGGAAACACGGCCCCTTCGCCCAGGCCTGCGATGAACCGCATGGCGACGATCCAGTACAGATTGGCGTAGGCCGCCCCCACCATCGTGAACAGGGTGAAGCACACCACGCCCCAGATCAGCACCCGCTTGCGGCCGAACCGGTCGATCAGTGGACCGGCAAAATAGAGCCCGATGACAATGCCCACCGTGGAGGAGGTGCCGAGCAGCCCCACGTCGCCGGGGCTTAGATTCCATATCTTCTTCAAAACCAGTATGACCTGCCCCACGATCCCGATATCGAATGCTTCGATAATCCAGACCGACGCCAGAATGGCGATGATTTGGACGATGGTTTTGGTAATCGGGATTCTGTCCAGGCGAGATAGCAGATTGGCCTCAAGATGTTTGGTAGAACTGCTCATGATGTCCTCCTGTAGAGTATGGATCGGGATCAACGTCGCTTCAGCCTCAGCGTGTTACCAGAACAAGATACAGCGAATTAGAGATCCACCCGGTCGAGAACCCAGGGCTTATAGTCATCATGAGGTCATGACGTCATGACCATATAAGACCGGGTTATGCCTGTCAAGTATTTTTTCCCTACGGGGGTGCCTCCATGCCGAAATCGGCTTCTGAATTGAATATCCGTCCGTCGGCACCTCAAAAAAACATTGACAAATGGGGATACACTGATAAATACTGGTAGTTACCTTTTGAGGTGGTTTTTGGAATCGCTTCCGCTAATGTTTCTCCAATTAAAATCAGAGGTCCCTCCATGGCACTGGACACCAGCAGCCCCGTTCCCCTTCATGCGCAGCTCAAAGAACAGTTGAAAGCCGAAATCGGGAGGGGGAAATATTCCGACAAGATTCCGAGCGAACGAGAGTTGATGGAAACTTTCTCCGTCAGCCGCACCACCGTCCGGGAGGCGGTTTCCGCCCTGGTCCGCGATGGATTGCTGCAAAAAATCCACGGCAAGGGCACGTTTGTGAATTCATGCAAGGTCAACGAATGGCTCGGAACCATCCAAAGCTTTACCGAAACGGTGGAGAGCATGGGGCTGAAACCGGGGATCAGACTCCTGCGGCAGGGCAAGGGGCAGGACCCGCAGATCGCCTCGGTGCTGCGGGTACCCGACTATTATTTCATCGAACGGTTGCGTTTCGCCCACAATGAACCCGTGGCTGTGGAACGGACGCACTATCCCATTGAGATCGGTCTAAAAATTGCCAATTACGACCTCAACATGGTAACGATCTACACCGTCCTCGAATCGCTCGGAATCATCCTGTACATGGCCGAACAGAAGATCACCGCCGCCATGCCGTCCAGGGGGGACGCAAAGCTGTTGAGAATCTCGCCCAAGTCGCCCGTCCTGACTGCGGAGAGGATCACGCTGGACCCCGAAAACAAGGTCATTGAGTATTATTCCAGCATATTCAGGCCGGACAAGTATACCTTTTGCGTGAAGATGTACAGGAAATCCGGCCAAATCCCATGATGACGGATCGTGCGATCCCGAACCGTCTTCTCGGTCGGCGTTGTCCCCGTCCATTATTGCCGGCGTACCGGAAAACGAGACTGTTCCCGCCGGGCATCGAATCGTGACCATCTATGCAGGAATACTTCTGGGTATCGGCCATTCTGTTCGTTGCCGCCCTTTTGACCGGATGTACGGGGTTCGGCACCGTGCTGCTGTCCATGCCCCTGCTCACCATCCTCCTGGACGTGCAAACCGCCGTCGTCGTGGCGTCCCTGGCGACTTGCCTGATATCGCTGCTGCTTCTCATCAACCTTCGCAGGGACATAGATTCCCGCAAGGTCGGCCCGCTTTTTCTCGGCGCACTCCCCGGCGTGCCCATCGGGGTCTATCTCCTGGGAAACCTGGACAAAATGTTCATCTGCATTGCGCTGGGGGCCATCCTGGTCATCTACCCGGTTCTCATGGTCGCGCTGAACATACCGGTTCGGAAAAGCGGGATCATCGAGACCTGCTGTTTCGGCTTTTTTGCAGGGTGCCTGGGCGGAGCCTTCGGGACGAGCGGCCCGCCGGTGATCATCCACACGTCGATGCAGCCCTGGCCCAAAAACCAGACCAAGGCCACCCTCCTGTGCTTTTTTCTCCTCCAGACTCTGGCAGCCGTTATCGCCTACGTACTGATGGGCATCATCACGCCGGCGGCCCTGCGGTATTTTGAAATTTCGCTTCCGCCGATCCTGCTGGGTACGGTTTTGGGCGCCAACATGTACGGGTCCGTAAAGGACGAAGCTTATAGAAGGATGGTCCTGATTTTGATGCCCCTCCTGGGGCTGCTCATGATCTGGCACGCACTCGCCTCGTAGCCCCCCCCCGGCGCCTCCGCCTGTCCTTCCCCGGAAGCGGCCGCACCACTTCCCGGTTCCCACGGGCGCCGGTTTTGCCGTATTACAAAACGGCGTCGGCGGTTATTGTCTCTTTTCCCGAAAATGTAATTGTGTTAAAGCCTTTCGGTATTTCTTGCCGATACCAGAGCAGGAGAACCTTTATTCAAGATTCGAAGGTAATACACCAGAGCAGAAGAACCTTTACTCAAAATACGAAGGTATACAATGGAACAAAACGGCTATTCTGTCTGCCCCACGGGCGAGGCGTTCCCCCTGCCGGGCGAAGACGACTATGCGAAGGAGTTCGAACGGCTGCGCAAGGCGGTCGAGGAACAGCGGCGCCTGGGGCGTGAGATCGTCGTGGTGATGGGAGTCGGATTCGTCGGAGCGGTCATGGCCGGCGTGGTGGCCGATTCCGTCGACCGCGCCACGGGAAAGCCTTCCAAGTTCGTCATCGGGATGCAGAGGCCTTCCACCCGGTCATTCTGGAAGATCGAATACCTCAACCGCGGCATCGCCCCGGTGGAGGCGGAAGACCCGGAAGTGGCCCCCCTGATCCATCGCTGCGTCCTGGACAAAAAGACGCTGGTTGCCACCTACACCTACGACGTACTTTCGCTGGCCGACGTGGTGGTGGTGGACGTCCAGTGCGACTACCAGAAGGAAACGCTGGGCAACGTGCGCCAGGGTCGGGCCGATATCGCGGCGCTGGAAGACTGCCTGAGGGTCATCGGGGAGCGCATCCGGCCGGAGTGCTTGGTGTTGATCGAAACCACCGTCCCCCCCGGCACCACCCAGTACATCGCCTACCCCATCATCAGGAAGGCATTCCAGAAACGGGGGATCGGCGATGAGGTGGAGGTGCTGCTCGCCCACTCCTTCGAGCGGGTGATGCCCGGCAGAAACTACGTGGCCTCCATCCGCGACTTCTGGCGCGTTTGCAGCGGCATCAACCCGGCGTCCAGGCAAAAGGTCCAGGAATTTTTATCCGGCGTTCTCAACACCGAAGGCTATCCTCTCACCGTGCTGGAAACCCCCATGGAAAGCGAAACCTGCAAGGTGATCGAAAACTCCTACCGCGCCACCATCCTGGCCTTCCTGCACGAATGGAGCGTGTTCGCCGAACGGAACGGTATCGACCTCATCAAGGTGATCCAAGCCATCAAGGTGCGGCCCACTCACTCCAATATCATTTTCCCCGGTCCGGGTATCGGCGGCTACTGCCTGCCCAAGGACGGCGGGTTGGGGATCTGGGCCTACCAGACGCTTTTGGGGTTCGAAGACGATATTTTTAAGATCACGCCCCAGGCCATCGACATCAACGACACACGGGCCCTGCACGTGGCGCGCCTGACCCGCGACGCCCTGCGCAACATGGGAAAGATCGTGGCCGCCTGCAAGATCGCCATATTCGGGGCCTCCTACCGGGAAGACGTGGGAGACACCCGCTACAGCGGCTCGGAACTCCTGGTCCGAAAGCTGGCCGAAATGGGCGCCGAGATCTCGGTCCACGACCCTTACGTCCAGCACTGGTGGGAGTTCGAAAAGCAGGATTCCTATCCCGCACCCGGCCATTCGTGGGCCAGGTTTTTCCGCAACCAGGACAAGCTGAGGGAACTCACGGTGAGCAAACAGCCGCGGGAAGCTCTCCGGGGGGCCGACGCCATCGTGCTTGCGGTGCGCCACGAACACTATCTCGACCTCCATCCCGATGAAGTCGTGGAGATGGCCGGAAAGCCGATTGCGGTCATCGACTGTTTCGGCATCCTGGATGACGACAAGATCCAGCGCTATTTTGAGTTGGGCTGTGAAGTGAAGGGCCTGGGACGGGGACATGTCAAGCGGATCAAGGACCACGTAAGGCTTTCCGGAAAGGTGCCCATTCTTAAGAAATAAGCACCGTGTATCAGAACGGCCGGAAGGGTCCCGCCTTCCGGCCGTTTGCTACGGCACCTGTTCACGCGCGAAAAAGTCTTCGGCTATTTCGCAGATGATGTGCCCGACCGTGGCGTGGGCTTCCTGGATGCGGGCGGTGACCGACGACGGGACCTTGAAGCACCTGCACTCCGAAGCCATCTTCCCGCCGGTTTCCCCGGTAAGGCCGAACACCGTGATGTTTCGTTCCAGGGCGGCTCTTACCGCCCGTAGAATATTTTCCGAATTCCCGCTGGTCGAAATGGCCACCAGGACGTCTCCCGCCCGCCCCAACGCCTCGATTTCACGGGCGAATACATCATCGAATCCGCAGTCGTTGCCGATCGCCGACACCACGGAACTGTTGGCCCCCAGGGCGAGGGCAGCCAGGGCACGCCGCTGCCGGGAGAGGCGCCACACGAGTTCGGCCGCCAGGTGAATGCTATCCGCAAAGCTGCCGCCGTTTCCGGCGAACATGACCTTCCCGCCCCCCTCCAGGCAGTGGACGATCTCCCGGGACATCTCGACAATCATCCCCACCAGCGCCTCATCGGCCAGGATGGCGGCTTTCGTATCGATGCTCCGTTGCAGTACGGTTCTAACCAGATCGGCGGCTTCTCTCATGGGAGTGTATTTCCTCGGCGGGTGCCGGTTGCGTGTCCATCAAAACAATTTCGGGAAAGTATCGTTTCGTATACGGGGAAAAGAGGCTGCCGGCAGCGGCCCGTTTCCCACCGTCAAAGAC
>LUZZ01000179.1 GCA_001603845.1 Syntrophobacterales bacterium Delta_01
CCCACCATGCATAAAATTACGCCCCTGACACTGCGCAGCAGCTTGTTGGCGATGCTTCCCAGCAGAAACGGCGTCTTCTTCTGAAGGCTCCTTTTCCCGATGACTACCATCTGGTACTTTTCTTTTTCAATCTCGTTGAGCAGGTCCCGCGCGACTCCTTCCCGAGCCTGTTCGAGCCGCGTTCTGACGAAATAAGGCGGGATACCGCGCTTCAGGAGAGCATCGCGCCCCTGGGCCATGAGTTCCATGAGCGGCTTTTCGTAGTCGGCCTCCCATACCATGGGCATCTCTTCCAGGTACCGGGCGACCGGGGGCTTGAGATGCAGGAACGTGAACTGCGAACAGGCGAACGAAGCGACGGTCTCCGCCGCGTACCGGCATAAAACGTCCCCGCCGATCAGGCCCTGAATCCCGACCAGCACCCTTCTCGTATCATGGAGCGGAGCGTCCACCACCCAGACGTTGAGCGACCCGCTGTACTGCGAGACCGTGCTGGATACGCTCCCGAGGAGCAGCCGTTCCAGGCGGCCCAGCCCCCGGCGGCCCAGAGCGATGGTGTCGATCCCGGCTTCCTTGGCGGCGCTGATGATATCTTCGGCCGGGTCTTCGCTGTCCAAGCGCAGAGCGGTCTGCACCCTTTCGCCCGGAAACCCGCTTTCCACGAGCAGCCTGCGGGCCTCTTCCAGGGTGGCTTGTCCGCTCTTTTCCTGCTCTTCGACCGGGACACGGCACTCCGGAACAAACCCGGCGACGTCGCTCACGCCTTCGTTCGTAAACCTTTTGACGCAATGGTAGAGAAGTATTTCACAATCGGCCCCGGTCTTCAGTATGCTTCCCAGTGAAGATGCGGCCTCTTTACATTTGGGAGAACCATCGACAGCCAGAAGAATGCGACTCGGCATGACTTCACCTCCACGGTAGTGTGGCTGGTTTCCTCACCACGTGCAGCAAGGAATAACCATACCACGCTTCGCGCTTATCCCGAAGCCATTAAAAAGCATTCCAGGGCCTAAAATCGCCAGATTCGGCCCCTCCCCCGCTCCCGACCGGCATTGTGAAGATCGGTACGTGGCGGAATATATTGAGAATTCCCAGCTACGCCGTTTTCACCCCCACCCGGCCTCCCCCATCAAAGGGGGAGGAGCTTAAAGTCGCCTCGCCCTGCCTCCCCAGGAGGAGGAGCTTAAAGTCGACAACATTGCGGGGGCCTTGAGGTGGGGGGGGCCTTAAGATTGCGGGGCACTTTAAGATTGTGGGGGCTTTAAGGTGGTGTCCGCCGTGAAACGCACGGGATTCGGCCCGGGCGGGCGAGAAAATCCCTTCCTTGACTTCTCCGGGTGATATGGGTTATTTAGTACGGTTCCTGAATCATTACTCCTTGCTCCTTCCGCAGGTGAAGGGGCTAAATTTATCCGAGAGGAGAGCCAATGCGCAAGTACGAGACCTTTTTCATCGTCGATCCGGACCTGTCCGACGAGACAAACTCCGCGGTCGATACCAAAGTGCAATCCATCGTAACGTCCAACGGCGGTGAAGTACTCACCTACAATCCGTGGGGCAAGAGGAAACTCGCCTACCCCATCAAGAAGCACACCCGGGGCCTGTATGTCCTGATGGAATATTCCGGCGGCCCGGACATGGTGGCGGAGCTTGAGCGCAACATGCGAATCGACGAGCGCGTGCTCAAGTTCATCACGGTGAAGCTCGAAGACCGGTTCGACCCGGAAAAGGAAAAGGAACGCCGGGACGCCGCCGCCGCCTTTAAGGAAGAAGAAGCGGCCAAGACGGCAGCCGCCGAAGAAGTGGAGGGAGAAGAAGCCTCCGCGGAATCCGGCGGAGAGGACTCCCCCGAAGAAGGCGCAGACAACGAAGAATAATTTACCCGCACCTGTTGCAGATATGGAAAGCGAGAAGAAACGATGGTGGTAAGGCGTAAGAGACGGACGTTTGCACGGCGCAAGATCTGCCGTTTTTGCGTGGATTCGGACCTTCGCATCGATTACAAGGATGCCAAGACCCTGCGCTATTTCGTAACCGAAAGGGGCAAGATAGTTCCCCGGCGAATTTCGGGCAACTGCGCCAAGCATCAGCGGGTGCTGACCCTGGCGGTGAAGAGGGCGCGCCAGATTGCCCTGTTGCCCTTCACGACCGTACACACCCTGTAGTGTTTCAAGGGTGCAGATTTCAAGAAAATGAATCCACCTCAAGGAAATCTGCCGGCTTTGCGGTTGGCTCCCGGAAGGGAATTTCTCTTCCACGTGCTGGCGACGCTCGGTCTGTTTTTTTCGATATCGTTCATTCCGCTGGCCGGCTTCCTTGCAGGGGTGCTCACTCCGCTCCCCACGGTGCTCATTGTATTGAGGTATGGTGTTCCCGCCGGTTTGCTGGCGCCCTTTGTCGCCGAGGCCGTCGGGGTGATCGTGCTTTTGTGGCTCGGAATGGTCTCCAGCATCCCCTACCTTACGGCCATGCTGGGGATGGGGGTCATACTGGGCTACGGGACCAGGCACGCCTGGTCGTCGGAGAAGACCATCGGGCTTCCCAGCCTGGCGGTCGTCGTGATGGCCGGGCTTCTGCTTGTGCTTGCCTACGTGGAAACGAAGGGCGCGCTGGTGAGTCTGCTGGAACAGGATCTTCGGGAGGCGATTTCGGCGGCTTTCAAAGCCATCGGAACGACGCCTTCGGCGGAAACCCACGAGGTGGAGAGTTCGCTTCTGGCCGCCGTTCCCGCGGTGATAAGGATCATGCCGGGGATTACCGTTTCGTGCATCATCGGCATCGCATGGCTGAATGAGCTCTTTGCGCGCCGCTATTGCCGGGCCGCCGGCCTGCATGAATGCATCGCGCAGGACTGGACGCTGTGGAAGGCCCCCGAACCTCTGGTCTGGGCGGTGATCGCCAGCGGAGCGGCCCTCATGGTGCCGATTCCCGGCTGGAAGCTCGTGGCGATGAATGTCATGATAGTGCTCGGGGGCATCTACTTTCTCCACGGCCTGTCGATCACGGCCTTCTACCTGAACAAATGGAAGCTCCCGCTTTTCCTGCGTGCGCTCATTTACGGGTTTCTCGCCCTGCAGCAGTTCGCATCGATGGCCCTTGCCATCATGGGCCTTTTCGACATGTGGATGGATTTCCGCAGGCTCACCAGGAAAGCTGCTTAAGAAGATGGAACGCCAGCTTGATTCATACGTTTTTTCTATTGTATCCTGCATGAAAATGCCGGCTCAATTCCATACAGGAGTTCTCAAATGAAAGTCATTTTGACAGAAAACGTCGAATCCGTCGGTCAGATCGGCGATCTCGTAAATGTGGCTCCGGGCTATGCCCGGAATTTCCTGCTCCCCAAGGGGCTGGCCATGGAAGCGACCGGCAAGAACATCCGGGAACTGGAACACAAGAAGCGGCTGCTGGCGCAAAAGCGCGAAAAGATCCGCCAGGAGATGCTCTCGCTTGCCGAAAAGCTCAACGGGGTGAGCCTGACGCTTCGCCGCAAGGTTGCCGAGGACGAAAAGCTCTACGGTTCGGTCAGCACCACGGATATCGAAAAGGGACTCGAAGATCTGGGCTTTTCCGTCCAGAAGAAGGCGATCGTCCTGGAGCAGCCGATCAAGCAACTCGGCGAATTCACCGTACCGGTCAGGATCGACGCCTCCATATCGGCCAACGTCCGCGTGGTAATCGAAAAAGAAGAGTAATTCTTTATGGAAGATTTTCCAGCGGAACTTCGCAGGATTCCACCCCAGCAGATCGAGGCCGAACAGTCCCTGCTGGGGGGAATCATCAACGACAGTTCCGGCCTTCCTTCCGCCCTGGAGGTCCTCAAGGGCGACGAATTCTACAAGGATTCCCACCGCATCATCTTCAGGGCCATCCAGGACCTGTTCGAGAAAAACGAGCCGGTCGACCTGCTAACCGTATCCGAATTCCTGACGCAGCAAAACCAGCTCGAAGCCGCGGGCGGGGCGTCCTACATCGCCCTGCTGACCGAACACATGGCGTCGGCCGCGCACGTGGCCGCCTACGCCAAGATCATCAGCGAAAAATCGGTCCTCAGGCGCCTCATCCAGAGCGCCAACGAGATCATTTCCCTTTCGTACGGCGCGGGCAAGAGCGCCGAGGAGGTCCTGGACGCCGCCGAGTCGTCCATTTTTGCCCTGGCCGAGCGCAGGATCCGCAACAGCTATTTTCCGATCAAGGAAGTCATCAAGAAAAACATCGAGGCCATCGAACGGTTCCAGGAATACCGCGACGCGGTGACGGGCGTTCCCAGCCACTACAGGGAGCTGGACCGGTTGACGGCCGGCTTTCAGAAATCCGACCTCATCATCATCGCCGCGCGGCCCAGCATGGGGAAAACGGCCTTTGCCCTGTGCGTGGCCCGGAATGCGGCGTTCGAGAGCGGGATTCCCGTCGGTTTTTTTTCGCTCGAAATGAGCAAGGAGCAATTGGCGATGCGCCTTTTGTGCTCGGAAGCCAGGGTGGATTCCCATAAGATCCGCACCGGCTTCTTGAGCCAGCAGGAATGCACGAAGCTGCTGCACGCGGCGGGCGCCTTCATGGACGTTCCGATCTACATCGACGACACTCCGGCCATATCCCCCCTGGAACTGCGCGCCAAGGCACGCCGGATGATGGCCGACCAGGGGCTGGGGATGGTGGTCGTGGACTACCTGCAGTTGATGCGCGGGCGCGAAACCACGGAACGCAGGGAACAGGAGATCTCCGAGATATCCCGGTCGCTCAAAGGCCTGGCCAAGGAACTGGACATCCCGGTGGTCGCCCTTTCCCAGTTGAACCGCAAGGTGGAGGAACGCCACGACAAGCGCCCGCAACTGGCCGACCTTCGCGAATCGGGCTCTATCGAACAGGACGCGGACCTGGTTTTTTTCATTTACCGCGATGAAGTGTACAACCGCGAATCTCCGGACCGCGGGATTGCCGAAATCCACATCGGGAAGCAGAGAAACGGGCCTTCGGGCGAAACCGTGAAACTGGCTTACCTGAACACGTACACACGGTTCGAAAACCTCGCTTTGACACAATGATCCGGGAAATCCGGGCATTTCTTTGGAAACGGGCATGAGCGACTACGAAAAATTCTGGGACGCACCGGCTGAAACCCTGACACGGGAAGCCATACGAGACTTGCAGTTGAAGCGATTGCAATCGACCCTTGACCGGGCGTCGCGCTCCGAGTTCTACGGCGCCAAATTCAAGGAAGCTGGGTTCGATCCCCAATCGGTAAAGACCCTCGACGACCTGTGCCGTATTCCATTCACCGTCAAACAGGACCTTCGGGACTCCTACCCCTACGGACTTCTTTGCGAACCGCGGGACCGCATGGTCAGGATGCACGTTTCCTCGGGCACCACCGGCCAGGCCACCGCCATTTTCTACACCCGAAAAGACCTCGATTCCTGGGCCGACCTGGTGGCGCGGTGCATGTACATGGCCGGCGCCCGTCCGGGCGACGTCTTCCAGAACCTTTCCGGCTACGGCCTGTTTACCGGCGGCCTGGGGTTCCAGTACGGCGCCGAACGGCTGGGGATGCTCACCATTCCCAGCGGCGCGGGCAACAGCAGGCGCCAGATCCAGATCATGCGCGACTTTTCCACCGGCGTCATCCACATCATCCCCAGCTTCGCGCTCCTGTTGATGGACGTGTTGACGGAACAGGGCATCGACCCCCGCGAGGCCCTCTCGCTGAAGATTGCCTTTATCGGCGCCGAACCTCATTCCGAAGAAGTCCGGCAGCGCATCGAGGACTTTTACGGTATCAAAGCTTATAATAGTTACGGGTTATCCGAGATGAACGGCCCGGGCGTCGCGTTCGAGTGCCCCTGCCAGAACGGGCTGCACGTCTGGGAGGATGCGTACCTGGTCGAAATAGTGAATCCCAGAACGCTCGAGCCGGTCCCGGACGGCGAGTACGGGGAACTGGTGATGACCACCCTGGCCCGCGAGGGCATGCCCATTCTCCGGTATCGCACCAAGGACCTGAGCAGGCTAATTCCCGGAGACTGTCCGTGCGGGCGCGCCCACAAACGCCTCGACCGCATCCAGGGCCGCTCGGACGATATGTTCATCATCAAGGGAGTGAACGTTTTCCCCATCCAGGTCGAACAAGTGCTGATGAACATTCCCGAGGTGGGCAACAATTACCAGATACTACTGCGCCGGCAGAACAACCTGGACGAGATGCTGGTCCGGGTGGAAGTGACCGACCGGATGTTCGTGGAAGACATGCGCCGCCTCCAGGGGGTTTTGAAGAAGATCACTCACGACCTGAAGGGGGAGCTGCTGCTGACCCCCAAGGTGGAACTTGTCGAACCCAACGGCCTTCCCAGAAGCGAAGGGAAGGCGGTGCGGCTGATCGACCAGAGAGATATGTAAGGAACACGATAAAGGAGTCGGTATCACGAGACTCATCGGCAATGTGACAGGCCTGAAACCGAGTATTCGCCGGCGCATGGAAAACCTGTGCCGGCGCAAAATCCCCCCCTACCAGGTGATCTCCCCGGAACTTTCCCGCGACCTGGCTCACCTTTCTTTTGAATCGGCAAGACAGATAGGTCTCCTGATCGGCCGCGACGGAACGGTGGAAATGGTGATCGTGGGCGGCCCCCGGTCGCTCTACATTCCGGACCTGCCCAAGAGCCGCGGCGGAAGGTGGCGCCTGCGGGGGCTCCGCCTGGTGCACACGCACCTCCAGGCCGAACCCTTGAGCCAGGACGACCTGATGGACCTGGTCTTTCTCCGGCTGGACTGCGTGGGGGCGGTGCAGGTCGACCTGAACGGGGGCGCCACGCAACTGGAAATCGCCCACATCCTGCCCGGCAATGCGAACAACGGCGGCCACGGGTGGGAAATCCTGCCCCCCATTCCGTGCTACGCCCCCGACCTGGACTTCCTGGCCCTGGTCAAATCGCTCGAAGACGAATTGGAACGAAACCGGCTGGCCATCCCGGCCGCCACGCCCGGCCAGGACCGCGCGATCCTGGTGAGCGTGACGGGCTCCGACCGGGAGTCGGCCAAAAGGTCGATGGACGAGCTGGCGGAACTTGCCAAAACGGGAGGCATCGCCGCCGCGGACACCATTATCCAGCGGCAGCGCCGGATCAATGCCAAGTACCTCATCGGAAAGGGCAAGCTGAGCGAGATCGTTTTGCGGGCGCTTCAGTGCGGCGTTGACCTGCTGATCTTCGACCAGGAACTCAACCCGTCCCAGGTGCGGGCCATCACCGATACGACCGAGCTGCGCGTCGTGGACCGCACGCAGTTGATTTTGGACATCTTCGCCCGGCGCGCCCAGAGCCGCGAGGGTAAAATCCAGGTGGAAATGGCGCAGTTGAAATACCTGCTGCCGCGGCTGGGGGTCAAAGACGACGCCCTGTCCCGCCTCACCGGCGGGATAGGCGCCAGGGGCCCCGGAGAAACCACCCTGGAAATCAACCGCCGGCGCACCAAGGACCGCATCGCCCACCTGGAAGACGAGCTGAAAAACCTTCGCAAACGCCGCGACCTGAAACGGTCCCGGCGCGCCCGCAAAGAGATGCCGGTCATTTCCATCGTGGGCTACACCAACGCCGGCAAGTCCACGCTCCTGAACGCGCTCACCCGTAGCTCGGTTTTCGTCGAAGACAAGCTGTTCGCCACGCTGGACCCCACCAGCAGGCGACTTCGGTTTCCACGGGATTTCGAGGTCATCATCACCGATACGGTGGGATTTATCCGGGACCTGCCCAAAGACCTCATGGAAGCCTTTTCGGCCACGCTGGAAGAACTCCAGGACGCCGACCTCCTGCTGCACGTGATCGACATCAGCAACCCCCAGTTTGAAGAGCAGATGGAGGCGGTGGAGAGGATCCTCGCCAAGCTGGAGTTGAACCAAAAGGCATCGCTCGTGGTCTTCAACAAGATGGACCTCGTCTCGTTGGAGTCTATCGAACTCAGGCTCCGAAGACACGGCGGAGTGGCCGTGTCCGCGCTTGCCCCCCGCACCCTCGACCCCCTCATCGCGGCCATGGAAGAAAAAGTTGAGGACATGTGGGGCCGCGTGGTGGGGGCCGGGCCGACCCCCGAGGCGAACGACGAACCGGTGCCTGATCCGGAGTTCCTGCCGGTCTGAGGCATTCGGAGCCGCACCCCCCATCCTCCCGCTCCAATGCTGTTGACTTTAGCTCCTCCCCCTTTGATGGGGGAGGCAGGGTGGGGG
>LUZZ01000180.1 GCA_001603845.1 Syntrophobacterales bacterium Delta_01
CGTTTTCCTGCGCAAGGTCCATCATGCTCTGAAGGAAACGCATCTCGGGCGAGTACCAGAACCCGTTGTAAATGGTCCGGGAATACTCGGGAATGAGGCTGTCTCGAAGGTGCATCACCTCGCGGTCCATGGTGACCGACTCGACGGCCCGGTGGGCTGCACGCATGATGGTCCCGCCCGGAGTCTCGTACACCCCGCGCGATTTCATGCCCACGAACCGGTTTTCGACCAGGTCCACGCGCCCCACGCCGTGCCTGCCGCCGATCTTGTTGAGATGGGCGAGCAGCGTCGCCGGGCTCATCCGTTTGCCGTCCACCGCCACCGGGTCGCCCTTTTCGTAATCGATCTCGATGATTTCAGGGGCATCCAGAGTCGAATCCAGGTTGGCGGTCATCACGAACATGGCGGGGTCGGGCTCGGTCCACGGGTCTTCCAGAATGCCCCCCTCGTAGCTGATGTGGAGCATGTTGCGGTCACAACTGTAAGGTTTCTGCTTGGTAACCGGCACGGGGATCCCGTGCTTCTGGGCAAACGCCACGAGCTGGCTCCGGGACTTGAGGTCCCACTCGCGCCAGGGCGCCACGACCTTGATGTCGGGCTTGAGGGCCATGTAGGCGAGCTCGAACCGCACCTGGTCGTTTCCCTTCCCCGTCGCGCCGTGGCTCACGGCGTCCGCGCCTTCCTCCTCGGCGATCTTGATCTGATACTTCGCAATGAGCGGGCGCGCAATCGAGGTCCCGAGAAGGTACTGGCCTTCGTAAATGGCATTGGCCCTGAAAGCCGGAAACACGAAATCCCTCACGAATTCCTCCCTGAGGTCTTCGATCCTTGCCTTCACGGCCCCCGTTGCCAGGGCCTTGGCCTCTATCCCGTCAAGCTCCTCGTCCTGCCCGAGATCGGCCGAAAAAGCGACCACTTCACACTTGTAGGTTTCAATAAGCCATTTAAGTATTATAGACGTATCGAGACCGCCCGAATAAGCCAGAACAACTTTTTTGACACTCATCAAGAACTCCGGTAACAGAAATGAACACCAGGTTGGTTGTGGTGTTCCCCGCTCCAAGTTCCCTTTGCGGGAATGAAAAGCATATCTCGTTCAAAGAGACGCCTCCGGCGGGCGGGCGTCGGCACTTTACGCCCCAAAACCCGAAAAGGCGCCCGTAATTTTCCTCACGCGTCGCCGATCAGCCAGTCGAGCAGGGCGGCCTGCACATGGAGCCGGTTTTCCGCCTGGTCGAACACCACCGACTGAGGACCTTCCAGCACGTCGTCGGTTATTTCCTCGCCCCTGTGTGCCGGGAGGCAGTGGAGCACCAGGGCGTCGCGCGGAGCGGCGGCCAGCAGGTCCGCGTTCACCTGGTAGTTTCGGAAAGCCTTCCTGCGCCTGTCGGCGTCGGACTCCTGCCCCATGCTCGCCCAGACGTCCGTGTAGATCACGTCGGCCCCGGATACGGCCTCCACGGGGTCCGGCGTCACCCGGATCGCGGATTGGCGCTGAACCGCAGCCCAGCTCAGGACCTCCTCGTCGGGCTGGAACCCGGGCGGGCAGGCCAGATTGAGCCGGAACCCCAGCCGAGCCGAAGCGTTGATCCACGAATGGGCCACGTTGTTGCCGTCGCCCACCCAGGCCACGGTCAATTTGTCCAGCGACCGTTTCTCTTTGATGGTCAGCAGGTCCGCAAGCACCTGGCAGGGGTGGAAACGGTCGGTCAGGGCGTTGATCACCGGCACGGAGGCATAGCTCGCAAGCTCCTCCACGTCCTGATGACCAAACGTTCGAATGACGATGGCGTCGATATAGCGGTCCAGCACCCGCGCCATGTCGGCCAGCGGTTCGTGGCGCGAGATCTGCGTGTCCTGGGCCGTCATGAACATGGCCTGGCCGCCCAGCCGGTATACCGCCGCTTCGAACGAAACGCGGGTCCGGGTGGACGGTTTCACGAAAATCAGCCCCACTATCCTGCCGGAAAGCGAACGGCGGGGATTGCCCGCGGCAATTTCCCGTTTGATCGTTTCGGCCCTTGAAATCAGTTCGAGAATTTCCACTCGTGAGAGATCGCGTATCGAGAGCAGGTCGCGCTTCATTGAATTTCCTTGTCGAGAATTTCGTCCAGCACAGCGATCAACCGGTCGATTTCAGGCGGGCCTACGATCAGGGGCGGCACGAACCTCAAAACCTTTTCGTGCGTGCAGTTGATGACCATTCCCTTTTCGAGACACGCGGAAACGAATCCGGCTCCCGGAACCTCCAGGTCCAGGCCGACCATCAGCCCTCGCCCGCGCACGGCCCTGACCAGGGAGTGGCGGGACTTGATCCAGGCCAGGCGGTCGAGAAAATAGGCGCCGGTCTCGCGCACCTTCGCCAGGAAGCCGGGGTCCGAAATTATCCTCAGGGTGGCCAAGGCGGCCGATGCCACCAGCGGGCCGCCTCCGAAAGTAGACGCATGGGTGCCGGGTGTAAACGCCGTGCCGACTTCGTCGGTTGCCAGCATGGCCCCCATGGGAAGCCCGCCTGCCAATGCCTTGGCCAGGGACATGATGTCGGGAGTGACGTCTTCCTGCTCGTAAGCGAACAGGGAACCCGTCCTTCCCATCCCGGACTGCACTTCATCGAATATCAGCAGCAGGTTCTTGTCCCTGCAAAGTGCCTTGAGCTTCTTGAGGTAGCCGGGCGGCGGAAAATTGAGGCCGCCTTCGCCCTGCACCGGTTCCAGCATTACCGCACAGGTCTTGTCGGTAATCGCGGCCTCGACCGCCGGCAGGGAGCCGAAATCCACGAACGAAAATCCGTTCATCAGGGGCTCGAAGCCGTTGTGGAGCTTGCTTTGCCCGGTTGCCGAAAGCGTTGCCATGGTACGGCCATGAAAGGAATCTTTCATGGTGATGATGTGATGGCGTCCGGGGCCGAACCGATCCCTGCTGTACTTTCTGGCAAGCTTTATGGCCGCTTCGTTTGCTTCGGCGCCGCTGTTGCAAAAGAACACCTTATCTGCAAAAGAAAGCCGTGTCAAATCCGCGGCAAGCTCCACCTGGGGATAGGTGTAAAAAAGGTTGGAGACATGCACCAGTTTGTCGGCGTTTTCGGTGATGGCGCGGGTCACTTCCGGGTGGCAGTGCCCCAGGCTGCAAACGGCGATTCCCGCCAGAAAATCCAGGTATTCCCTGCCCGCGTCATCCCACAGCCTGCAGCCCTCGCCCTTTACGAAGGCCACCGGGAAACGGGCGTAAGTTCCGAATATGTGATTGGCGCATGCGTTCTTGATGTCATCCATAGCATTCAGTCTCCAGGACGGAAGACGGAAAATCATCCGTCTTCCGTCTGTCCGTTATCCGATTATCTCGGTGCCCACTCCCGAATCCGTAAAAAGTTCGAGCAGTATTGCGTGCTTCTGACGGCCGTCCACGATGTGGACCTTGCCGGTCCCGGCCCGCAGCGCGTCGATGGCGCACTGCACCTTGGGAATCATTCCTCCGCGCAGGGTCTGGTCGCGCATGGCTTCTTCCGCGCGCGCCACGGTCATGCTCGAAATGAGGTTTCCCCCGCTGTCCAGCACGCCCGGCACATCGGTCATGAGAAGGAGCCGGTCGGCCTTGAGCGCGCCGGCAATCGCACCGGCCACCAGGTCCGCGTTGATATTGAACGTTTCTCCGCATTCCCCCACGCCCACCGGGGCGATGACCGGAATGAGGCTGCTCTGCTCCAGGCTTTTTAGAATATCCTTATTGATACGGGATACCTCGCCCACCAGGCCGATGTCCATGATTTCGGGGGGCCGGTTTTCCCCGATATCGCGGTATATCTTGAGCCTGCGCGCCTCGATGAGCTGCCCGTCCTTGCCGCTCAACCCCACGGCGCGGCCCCCCTGCCGGTTGATGGAACACACGATGTCCTTGTTGAGCTTGCCCGCGAGCACCATTTCCACGATGTCCATGGTCTCGGCGTCGGTCACCCGCATGCCTTCGAGAAACTCGCTCTTCTTGCCCATCCGCCGCAGCATTTCGCCGATCTGCGGCCCCCCACCGTGAACCACCACCGGATTGATCCCGATGTACTTCATCAGGACGATGTCCTTGGCGAAGCTGTCCTTGAGATCTTCCGCCACCATGGCGTGGCCGCCGTATTTAATGACGACCGTTTTCTGGTAAAAGCGGCGGATGTAGGGCAGCGCCTCGATCAGGATGCTGGCTCTATCGCTCATCTTCAAACCCCGTTTGGCCGGCCCGGAAAAAGGAAAAATCCTCCCTTTCCATCTAAGCCGGAGGATTGATGGCCGGAATGAATTTTGCCACACCAGAATTTAAAGGATTGGTGAGAGGGTTTCAAATAAAATATTCAGGGGAGCATATTTACGAGCGTCGCCGTGAGGGAGCGCTGAGGGGAGCCTGAAAAAGGTTCTAAAAAATATCTGAAATTTCACCGGCCTGGGCGGGAGAAGCGGGAAAAAGAAAGGCCGGCCGGGGGCTAGATTGTTGTGCATATTTTCTTGACATGGGGTTTACATTGTACTATTTGTTTCAACGACGTTCGTTTACCTCCTAAGTGTTACCCTCCCCCAAGGGTTGGGGGGCCCGAAGGGGAGGGTACCTTCAAAAAACCGTAGCCGGTTTTCGCATTCTGCGCATTTCCCGCTTATTTCCGGTCTTGATCGGTACATCCCGCTCGGTGAACCGTTGCCTTTCGGCACCAGTCCGGAGGCTACACTACATCCCTCGCACCGGGGTTCGCAAGTATTATATCGTTTTCTTCCCTATAGATCCCCTCCGTTTTTCAAAATCAAAGGTGCAAGCGTCCCCGATGGAGCCCGGCACATGAAGGCGAAAAAGGGGGAAACACTCCTTCTTTTTGTTACGACCGTGGTGCAAAACGCCGTCTGCGTACCCCGCAATGCCATTCCTTTTGCCTCAGAATTCGCGTGTAACACACTTTCCACACCGCTGTAACACGACCGTAACATTGCTGTTCTATTAGGCTTCAGGAACCTGCAGGTAATTCGTGTGAGCGGGACAGCTAACCGCTCATGGAGGATGACGGGATCAAGTTCGAACTGCTTTGTTTGGCAACCTTGCGGGAGCTAATAGATGGTTTCCGGCCGGAGCGGCTGCCCGCCGATGGGTGGGCAGCCGCTCCAAATTCCATAACACAGCCATTAGGAGGGCAAGATGAGAAAAAAGACCCCTTTGATTTACGCTCTTTCCATTTCAGCCGCGTTGTTGCTTTGTCTCGGGGTTGCAACCGCCGGTTTCGCCGCTGATATCACCGGGGCGGGCGCGACGTTTCCCTATCCCCTGTACGCCAAGTGGGCCGAGGCCTACAAGGCGGAAACGGGCGTGGGACTGAATTACCAGTCCATCGGATCCGGTGGCGGCATCAAGCAGATCACCGCGAAAACCGTGGACTTCGGCGCTTCCGACAAGCCTTTGAAAATAGACCAGCTCGATAAGGACGGCCTCGTCCAGTTTCCCACGGTGATGGGCGGCGTCGTGCCGGTCACCAACATTTCGGGCATCGAGGCCGGCAAGTTGAAACTGAGCGGCAAAGTTCTGGCCGACATCTACCTTGGAAAGATCACCAAGTGGAACGATCACGCCATCGCATCCCTGAACCCGGGCGTAAAGCTTCCCGCAGATGCCATTTCGGTCGTGCACCGGTCCGACGGTTCGGGCACCACGTTTATTTACACGAATTATCTTTCCAAGATCAGCAAGGAATGGAAGGAAAAAGTGGGCAACGACGCTTCCGTGTCCTGGCCTGTCGGAGTGGGCGGCAAGGGAAATGAGGGAGTTGCCTCGTACGTACAGCGCATCAAGGGCGGCATCGGGTACGTGGAATATGCTTACGCGCTTCAGAACAAGATGGCGTACGCCCAGTTGCAAAATCGTGAAGGCCAGTTCGTGACGCCGAACAGCGAATCCTTCCAGGCCGCTGCGGCAAACGCCAACTGGCAAAAGGCCCCCGGATTCTACGAAATTCTTACCGATGAACCGGGCAAGAAAAGCTGGCCGATCACTGGTGCCACATTTATATTGATGCATAAAGACCAAAAAGATCCCGAACGGGCGAAGGAAGTTTTGAAGTTTTTCGCCTGGGCCTATGCCAACGGGGACAAGATGGCGGAGGAACTGGTCTACATTCCGATGCCCGATAAAGTGGTCAAGCTGATTGAGCAGTCCTGGACACAGATAAAGAGCGGCGGCAGCCCCGTTTGGAAGGCCGCAGCGAAAAAATAAGTTCGAATAACTGGTGCGGGCGGGTTCCTGATACCTCCTTGGTGCCGGTATCCGCCGAAGGCCTCGCCCGCTCCAGGTTTATTCCTGGTCGCTGAAACAAGAGAAGGGGCAGGGTGCCCCTCTGTTTTTTCAGAGAAGTGGGCGGCGATGACTAACGGAATTGATGCAGTCATGGATGAGAGTTGGCCCCGGCCGAATGAACTTGCTGAGGTGCGCCTGAGACGGCATTATGTGGCCGACCTGCTTTTCAAGAACCTGTGCCGGCTGTTTGCGGTGCTCGTTCTCCTGCTTCTGGCCGGCATACTGGTGTCGTTGTTTTTGGGAAGCCTGCCCGCCATCAGGAAGTTCGGCTTCGGGTTTTTGGTCAGCGCGAAATGGAATCCGGTAACCAAGGAATTCGGGGCGCTGGTGCCCATTTTCGGAACGCTTGTCACGTCGGCCATCGCGCTTGTGATCGCGGTGCCCGTCAGTTTCGGCATCGCCCTGTTCCTCACGGAACTCTCCCCCGCATGGCTGCGAAGGCCGCTGGGCACCGCCATCGAACTGCTGGCGGGCATCCCCAGCATCATCTACGGCATGTGGGGGCTGTTCGTTTTCGCCCCGATCTTTGGAGATTACGTGGAACCCTGGGTGAACGTCCACCTCGGCACCCTGCCTGTTCTGGGGCCGCTGTTCCGGGGGGTGCCCATGGGGATCGGCATGGCCACGGCGGGATTGATCCTGGCCATTATGGTCATCCCATTTATTTCGTCGGTGATGCGTGACGTGTTCGAGGTCGTGCCGGCCCTGCTCAAGGAATCGGCCTACGGTCTGGGCGCAACCACCTGGGAAGTGGTCTGGCATGTGGTGCTGCCCTATACCCGGGTGGGGGTCGTGGGGGGAATCATGCTGGGCCTGGGCCGCGCACTGGGCGAGACCATGGCCGTAACGTTTGTGATCGGCAACGCTCATGATCTCAGCATGTCGCTGCTGATGCCCGGAAACAGCATCGCGTCCGCCCTGGCAAACGAGTTCACCGAGGCGATCGGCGAGGTTTACACGGCTTCGCTCATCGAACTGGGGCTCATTCTTTTCTTCATCACCTTCGTCGTGCTTGCGCTGGCCAAACTGATGCTCATCCGGCTTTCGCGCCTCGAAGGCAAGAAAGCTCAGGCCTGAGATCGACATGATATCGTTGGAAAAACGCCGTCGCCTGCTGAATATCTTCAGCCTGACCTGCGGGGTCCTGAGCATGCTGTTCGGGCTGTTCTGGCTGGGGTGGATCCTGTGGACACTGCTCCATAACGGAATCCCCGGGATGAGTCTCAAGATTTTTACGCAGATGACTCCGCCTCCCGGAAGCAGCGGGGGGCTGATCAATGCCATTGCCGGCAGTTTTCTGATGGTCATGCTCGCTACGGTCCTCGGCACCCCGATAGGGGTCCTGGCCGGGACCTACCTGGCCGAGTACGGCCGAAGGGGCTGGATATCGCCCGTCACGCGTTTTATAAACGATATCCTGCTCAGCGCGCCGTCCATCGTCATCGGCCTTTTCGTCTACGAAGCCTACGTGGTCTTTACGGGCAACTTTTCCGGGCTCGCCGGGTCTTTCGCCCTCGGGCTGCTGGTGATTCCCGTGGTGGTGCGCACCACTGAAAACATGCTCGGGCTGGTACCCAACAGGCTGCGCGAAGCCGCCGCCGCCCTGGGTGCCCCGCAATGGAAAGTCATCACCATGGTCACGCTCAAGGCCTCGCGCGCCGGTATCATTACCGGGGTCCTGCTGGCGGTGGCCAGAATCAGCGGTGAGACCGCCCCCCTGTTGTTCACCGCTCTCAATAACCAGTTTTGGAGCAATAAAATCAACGCCCCCATGGCCAACCTGCCGGTGACCATATTCCAGTTTGCCATGAGCCCCTACGAGGACTGGCACAAGCTCGCATGGGCCGGGGCTTTACTCATAACGCTGGCCGTTCTGGGGTTGAATGTATTCGCCCGTTCGGTGTTCCGCACCAGCAAGGGCGCCAGGTAAGCCAATTTTCAACCGAGTTGCTAATAGATGAAAAACGAAGTTATCGAAACGAAGATCGTTGTAAAGGATCTCAATTTCTACTACGGCAGCTTCCACGCACTCAAAAACATCAACATAGAAATTCCCGCATACCGGGTAACGGCCTTCATCGGCCCGTCCGGTTGCGGCAAGTCCACGCTGCTGCGCACCTTCAACCAGATCTACAAGCTCTATCCGAAGCTGAACGCCACCGGGCATATATTTCTGGACGACGTGGACATTCTCACCGACGAGAAAAACCTCAACCGGTTGAGGGCGCGCGTGGGCATGGTGTTTCAACAGCCCTCGCCTTTTCCGATGTCCATTTACGACAACATCGCCTTCGGCGTGAAACTCTACGAGAGCCTGAGCCGGGGCGAGATGTCGGCAAGGGTGGAATGGGCGCTCCGGAAGGCCGCATTGTGGGATGAAGTCAAAGACCTCCTGGACCAAAACGGCAACAGCCTCTCCGGCGGCCAGCAGCAGCGCCTGTGCATCGCCCGCGCCATTGCCGTGAAACCCGAGGTGCTGCTCCTCGATGAACCCGCTTCGGCCCTCGACCCCATTTCCACCGCCCGCATCGAAGACCTGATCGGCGAACTGCGCGAAGAATACACCATCGTCATCGTGACCCACAACATGCAGCAGGCCGCGCGCGTCTCGGACTTTACCGCGTTCATGTATCTGGGGGAACTGGTGGAGTTCGGACCTACGGAAATGATCTTCACCCGCCCCACCAAGCGGGAAACGGAAGATTACATTACCGGCAAGTTCGGCTAGAGCGGAAGGCTGCATAAGCGGCGCAGTACGGGGCTCGGGCTACAAAGAGATCGCGCCCCGCCTTTGCCGTCCGCGCCAGGGGCGCATCCCTTGTACTTCCGGCTCCGGATTTTTCCGCCCTCCTACAACAACGTTTTATGAACTGGATCGCCACGGCGGAGCGTGAGAACGGGGGCAGCCGCAGAGCCTCTCGGATTCCTGGATACTCCTTCCCTGCCTCATCCCATACTCAGGACAGCGGCTTCACACTCGTGTTGCCGCCGCCGGGTTCCATTATTCCTCGTCTGTACCGTTGCCGTATCCGTTTTCGCCTGCCGGTGCAGGGCGCAGGGTAAAAAAGAAGGTGCTTCCCTTCACGTCCCCGGTGTTCGGGCTCTGTACCCAGATCCTGCCGCCGTGGTTTCTTATGATGTGGCGGCAGATGGCCAGTCCCAGGCCGGTGCTGCCCGAATCGTCCCCGCGGTGGGCGTCCACGCGATAGAACCGCTCGAAAATCCTTTGCTGGTGTTTTTTGATGATCCCCGGCCCCTGGTCGCGCACGCTGCACAGGACGTCGTTGTTATTCTTGGTGCAGGAAATGCTCAGGGCCTCCCCCGGCGGGCTGTACCGGATCGCGTTTTCCAGCAGATTCCGGAATACCTGGACCAGTTGGTCGAAATCGGCCATAACCCAGCCGGCTTCCTGCGGGAAAAAGGTTTCCAGCTTGAGTTTTTTGCCTTCGGATTGATGCTGGCACGATCTCCAGGCCGTCTGGAAGGCGGCCGCGGGGTTTACGGGAAGCATGCTCGTCGGGGCGTTGGGGGCTTCGAGACGTGCCAGTTGAAGAAGGTCTTCGACCATCTTGACCATGTGATTGGTATTCTTGAGAATCACCTGGAGGAAGGATTGGGCCGTATTGCGGTCCGGACCGGGGTCCGAGAGCAGCGTTTCGGAGTAGCCTTTGATGGAGGTCAAAGGCGTGCGAAGCTCGTGGGAAACGTTGGCAACGAAGTCCCGGCGCACTTTTTCCAGCCTTTTGAGTTCGGTAATATCGTGGAAAACGGCGACGGCGCCCCTGCCTTTTTTCTCGTCGGGCAGCCAGACCAGGTTGACATTGTAGGTGTGTTCGCCCCCCAGCACGATCTGGAGGCTTTGCGGTCGCGCCTCCTCCTCGCCCCTCATGGTCTTGTCGCATATGTTCTGGAGGTCGTGATTGGAGATGACTTCGAGAGGCCGGCGCCCCAGAACGTCGTTCACCCCGGAGGTGAGTTCGGCGAAAGTACGGTTGATTCTTCTTATCCTGCCCTTCGCATCGAGTACCATCACGCCTTCCTGCATGGCGTCGAACACGGCTTCCAGTTCGTGTTTCTGTTCCATTATGGTGCGGATATGCTTCTGGATGCTGTCGGCCATGGTATTGATGGCCCGGGTCAGGGGGGAAAACTCCTGTCCGGGAGTGGACTGAATCCTGCGGTCGTAGTCGCGGGAACTGATGGCGTGGGCGGTCTCGATCATCGCCTGGATGGGCTTGTTGAGCCTTCGAATGAGCAGGTAGCTTACCGAGGCGGCGGCGGTGAATACCAGGATGACGAACAGGAAAAAGCTGACCTTGAGGTCGTCTACCGGTTCCTTGATGATGGAAAGAGGGGAGGCCACGCGCAAAACGCCGGCGGGAAGCGATCCCATCGCCGGGAGCTTTCTGGCGGTATAGATGAGGTCCTTATTCAAGGTTTTACTGTGGCGGACCGCATACCCGATTTCGCTATTGCGGCTCTGGATTATTTCCGGGCGGTTTGCGTGGCTTTCGAGCGAAGGGATTTCGTCGAGCGGGACCTGGGAATCCGCGATGACCTTGCCTCCTTCCGCCACGTAGGTGAGGCGCACGCCGAGCTTCGAGCCGAGCTGCACCAGGAGGCGCTGAAGGTCTTCGGCTGAGTTGACGGTGCTTTCCCGCTCCAGGATCCATTGGAATAGACTGAGCTGCTGGATTGCTCTGCTTTTACTGTCTTCGGAAATTTCCCTGGTAAGCGAGTGGAAGTAGTACCAGGGGGGCAGCAACAGGGCGCCGAGAAGGATAATCCAGAAGGTAAGGAGCATCCGGGTACGAAATGAATAGCTTGGCCGCATTATCTATCCTCGAAATCGATACCCTACGCCTCGCACGGTCTCGATCAATTCGGAGTATTGGCCGATCTTGCTCCGCAGCCGCCTGATGTGGGTATCCACGGTTCGGGCGTAACCCTCGAACTGGTAGGCCCACACCTTATTGAGGAGCTGATCGCGGGTCTGGACCTTGCCCGCATTGCGTATCAACTCGGCAAGGAGCTTGAATTCGGTGGCCGTGAGCAGGGATTCGGTCCCATCCACCTCCACCCTGTGGGCTTCGAAGTCCACGATGAAACCGTCAATTTGCCAGGGTTTTTCAACTTCGTCCGGGGACGACCTCCGAAGCACCGCCGCGATTCTGAGCATCAGTTCCCTCGGGCTGAAGGGCTTTACCACGTAGTCGTCCGCCCCCAGTTCGAGCCCCACGATGCGGTCCACTTCATCACCCTTGGCGGTGATCATGATGACGGGAATTCTCCTGGTATGTGAAACCCGCTTCAGCTCCTTGCACACTTCGAACCCGCTGACGCCCGGTATCATGAGGTCCAGCAGAACGAGGCGCGGAAGGTGTTGTTTCACCATGGCCAGGGCGGTATTCCCGTCTGAAGCGGTCACCACTTCATACCCGGCGGAACGGACGTTATAGGTTAGCAGTTGCAAAATGTCCGGGTCGTCTTCAACAATAAGAATCAATTCTTGTGACATCATCCGCTCCAGATTAAGGCCACGCAGAATAAAGCATCGTAATGTGACGAAGTAATGCCGGTTATATTACGAAATTGTGACATTTTTGCAAAGAATCGCAAAGACTCTATTTTATGACGATTGTGACAGGAAAAAGACAAAATGAAGGAGAGGCCGCGGTGTTGCGCTACGGGTTCGTTCTGCCGCGTCCCCAAAGCGCTCTGCCGGGCGTTGCGCCGGTGTGTTGCCCGTCTTTGAGCACCTGGACCCCGTTTACAAATACCTGTTTCATCCCCGCCGCGTACCGGTGAGGGTCTTCGTAGGTTGCCGTATCGCGGAACTCTTGCGGGTCGAATACCACGACGTCGGCAAAATATCCCTGCTTCAAAAAACCCCGGCGGTCGAGATGGAGGTTGGAGGCCGGAAGGCCCGTGACTCTGCGCACGGCTTCGGCCATGGAGATCGCCTTTTCGTCTCGAACGTATTTCCCGAAAAGCCGCGCGAAATTTCCATAAGCCCTGGGATGGGTCGAAGACTTCAAAAACACTCCCTCGGCGGCGATGGAGGCCGCGTCGGAGCCGAGGGAGACCCACGGCTGCCGCAGCCCCTTGAGGATGTTTTCCTCGCACATCGAAAACGTGACCACCCGGGGGGCGGCATGGTCTGCGAGCACCAGGTCGAGCATGGTGTCCACCTGGCCTTTGCCGCGCATGCGCGCGATCTCTTCGAGCGATTTGCCGGTGAGCGGCTTCAGGTCGTCCGAATGGAACCCGATGAGGAGCTTGGTGGGCATCGGCCCGGCGCTGCGCAGTTGATCGGCGATCTTTTGGCGTGTGGAGGGGTTTTTGAGCCTGGCAAGCAGGGCGTGGTCGCCTCCTTCCCGCGCCCAGGCGGGAATCCTGGATGCCAGCCTGTTGGAACTGGCCGGATAGAGGTACATGTCGGCCGTTATGGGAATTCCCCGGCGGCGGGCCTCGTTGATGATGGAAACCACCCGGTCCATTTTGTCCCAGTTGGAGATGCCTCCGGCCTTAAGGTGGTAGATCTCGGCGGGGATGCCGGCTTCCCGGCTGATGCGGATCAGTTCTTCGACCGCTTCGATCAGGTTTCCGCCTTCGTTCCGGACGTGCGAAATATACATTCCGCCGTAAGCGGCGGCCACCCTGCAAAGGGCGATCAGTTCCTCCGTATCGGCGTAGGAACCCGGCGGATACAGAAGCGCGGAACCTATGCCCAGGGCGCCGGATTGCATTTCGCGGCGCACCAGTTCGCACATCTGTTTCATCTGGACGGGGGTAGGCCGGACGTTTTGCTGGCCCAGCACGTATTCGCGAATGGTCCCGGACCCGATAAAGGAAGCGACATTGGGGGAAACGCCGCGGGTTTCCAGGTACGCCAGGTACTGGGCAAGGGTAGTCCATCGGATGTCGAACTTGAGGTCTCCCCGGGCGGCAAGCATGCGGCGTTTCATATCGTCGGTAAGCGGCCCCATGGACTGGCCTTCGCCCATTATTTCGGTGGTCACTCCCTGGTGTATTTCGCTCTGGGACCTGCCGTCCACCAGGAGGGACACGGTGGACCAGGAAAGCATATTGATAAAGCCGGGGGCTACGGCCAGCCCCCGAGCGTCGATCACCGTGCGGGCCGACGCCCCGTCGAGGCGGCCCAGGGCCGCGATTCGGTCGCCCCGGATAGCCAGGTCCGTCCGCCACGGCGTCCCGCCGGTACCGTCGTAGACCGTGCCGCCCCTGATCAGCACGTCGTATTGCGGGGCCTTGTCGCCCGGCAGAGATCTCGCGGCAAGCAGGAGCGGGACCGAAAAAAGGAGAAGGAATTTAAAAAACTTTTGCACCAATCCGGGCACCTCGAACGGTCAGGCGTTTTCTGCCGGGAACTGCTTGCAGATCGTAATAGTATACTCTAAACTGTGAACCATTCGTCTTTTTTAAGCGCCGTAGTCTGGGGATTTCGATACGGCCCGCGTACCTGCTCGGCTTTGGTTCGTCCTGTTCCGGTGGCTGCTGTTTGAAGTTGGAGCGGATATGAAAGAGGACAGTATTTCGCATCTCAAGAAAACCGAAGAAGAGCTCAAGAAGGCGAACGCCTACCTTGAAAATATTTTCGAAAATTCTCCCGATGCCATAGGAATCGTAGACAAGTACGGCAGGTTTATCCGGTGGAACAAAATGGCCGCCGAGCTGTACGGATACACTTTCCAGGAGCTTCTGGGCAAGTCCAGCTTCGACCTGTACGCGGACAGGGCCGAACTTGAAAGAATGCGGCTGCACCTGAGGCGGGAAGGCTGTGTGAAGAAGTGGGAGATGCAGATGAAAAGGAAAAACGGCTGCGTCATGCCCTTCGAGATTTCCATCAGCCTTCTGCGCGACAATGACAATAAAACGGTCGCCAGCGTATGCGTGGCTAGAAATCTAAGCGAGATAAGAAAACTTTTGGCAGAACTCCAGGTGTCCAACGAGCAGTTGTCGCGGGAAGTCCAGGTCCGCAACAGGGCGGAAGCGGAAGTGCGGCGCTTGAGCCGTCAAAACCAGTTGATCCTCAACGCGGCGGGGGAGGGGATCGTGGGCCTGGATTTATTGGGCCGGATCACCCTCATCAACCCGTCCGGCGCCGAGGTGATCGGGTATGAAACGGAAGAGCTGCTGGGAGCGGACTTCCATGAACTGGTCCGCCATTCCCGGCCGGACGGGACCCCTTATCCGCTGCACGAATGCCCCATCCATGAGAGCCTCATTTCCGGGGTCGCCCGCCGCGAACGGGACGGGATATTCTGGAAAAAGGACGGGACCAACTGCCGCGTGACCTTTTCCAGCACGCCGCTGAGGGAAAAAGAGCAAGTGGTGGGGGCTGTGATAACCTTCCGCGACGTGACCCAGCATAAGCGGGCCGAGGAACTGCTGGCCAAATACCGCGATCATCTCAAGCACCTGCTCGAAGATTGCCGGGAGGAACTGGCGGCGACCAAAGAACGGCTGGCCGTGGAGATCGAGGCGCGCAAGCGGGCCGAAAAAGCCCTGGCGGAAAAGAGCGGCCCCGCTTCCCCGGATACGGAACAGGCCTGACGCCCGCCCGCAAGTTAAAAATCCGCCTATCAGATGAACCTCTTGTGGGTTTCCTTGAGGTACTTTTCTTCCAGCAGCGTCGCGATTTTTTTTATGATATTGCGGCGGATGTCCAGTTCCACCGGGAGGTTGGGGTCCTGGTGGGCCTCGTTGATGCGGGTGCCCACGATAAAATGGATGACGTCGCTGTCGAGCAGGATCGAGGCCAGCATGGTGGCGGCGTTGGTCCTCAGGCTCTCGATTTTCGGGCCGCGCTCCAGCATTTCGGCGACCTTGCCCAGGGTCAGGGTGCCTTCGGTGATCAGTTCGATGCCCGCCATTCTGGAGGCCGGCGGGACCTCGGGATCCAGGTTGTCGATGTCCATCTGGATCTCTTCGTCCAGTTCGCGGCTGATGATCTTGGCGGTCGTGCCTCCGCAAATGACCTTCCGCCCTTTGAACGCTTTCACCAGGTCGGCAAGTTCCTCGTCTCTCGCCTGGGAATAGGGAGGACCCGTTACCATCAGCAGGCAGCGGGGACGGCGCAGGTACATGACGGCGCAGCTTATGTCGTCTTTGGGTTCGTATTGGTCGATCTGTCTGGCCATGATGGCGATTTTCCTGGCGAGTTGATGGGACGAGATGGCTTTTTCCCAGCCGATCCATCTTTTAATGTTGGTGATGACGTCATTTTCTCCCCAGCCCAGGGGGTATTTGTACAGGCCCATGCCGGCCTGCGTGACTCCATCCGAGTAGTAAATGATCCGCTCCCCGATGTGCATGTCGAACTCGGAGATGCTGACCTCGCGCTGGTGCCATTTTTTGAGCTGCAGGGGGGTCTTGGGTATCTCCACCGGTTCAGTCTCCCGAAGGAGCACGAAACTGGGATTTCCGTGTTCGATGATGCGCACCCGCCCTGCGCTGTTGATGTCAACGATGGTAAAGGTCGAGTAGCTGATTTTCCTTACGGCGCACACCGGGAGGGTTTCCATGATCACTTCCGCCGTCTCGGTGACGTCGGCGTAGCTGGAAGTGTATTTGAGCGCCATGGACGCGGTGATGTTGGCCAGCACGCTGGCCTTGATGCCGCTGCCCAGCCCGTCCGAGAGGACCGCGATGACGCGGTTTTCCTCCTTGATCTTGTGGGTCAGGAACACGTCCCCGGCCACGTACTGCCCGTACTTGCAGAACTGGTATGAATCCACGTCCAGAAAGAAGTCCCGCGTCGTCTTTATCATTCGATCTCCGGCGTCGATATGGAGTGGATGATGGAGTTGAGGATCACCTCGGATTCAGCGGCGTTTTCTCCCAGAAGGTAGGCGATCTGCTGTACGGTCGCCAGGTTCTTCTTGATGACCTTTTGCGCTTTCTGGATCATGGCCTCTTTGTGGATGGTGGGGTTGGTGATGTCCTGGAAAATGCCGCACACCACGCGGCCTTTTTCAATGGAGAACACGTCTACGTGCAGGACCGATTTCTTGTAGCGCATGTCGCGGTTCAGCAAATCTTCCTGCTTTTCCAGGACGGTTTTGAAAAGCGAGTGGAACGGGGCGACCTCGCGCAGAAACGTCCCTTCCAGTCCCGGTTTTTCCCGGTAGGCCCTCTCGACGTCCGGTCCCAGCATCCTGGCGAAATTGAGATTGCACTCGATGATCTTGATCTCTTCGTCCGTCAGGACGATGGCGCTGGGGGTTTTCTCCATGAGGGCGTTCGTTTTTTTCTGCGCCAGCTTTCGCATGTAGGCGACACACATCACTTTTTCAGCTTTGCCGTCGATCAGTGCCTTGGAGAATTCACGGCAGTTGTCGTAGCCGCAGCCCCCGCAGTTCAGTTCGTCTTCCGGGGTGTATTTGCCGATGGTCTGCAGCGCCTGCTGGATGATCTTGTCGCTGTACTCCTTTTTGGGAACGGGGTCGGGGGAGAGGACGCCGCCGCTCTGCGCGGTGAGTTGGCGCGGGATCTCCTGGCTGGGGTAGTCGGCGTAGCTGATGATCTGCTTGCGCTTCCAGGCGGTTGCGGCGCGCTGGCTGGCCTTGGGGCCGTTGACGCACCCGCCTTCACAGGCCAGCAGTTCGAGGAAGACCGGGCTGGTGAGCCGCATTTCGTTGAGCCCCACCAGGGCTTTCTGAATGTTCTTGATGCCCGAAAAAGACATGCAGTCCCGTTCCATCACGCTGCAATTGGACTTTATGCCCGCGATCATCCCTCCGTCCACCGGGTAGAGGGCTCCTTCCCTGGCTGCATAGGGGACGAAGCTTTCTTCGTCCGGGTCCACGTTTTCAAACGAAATCTGCTCTTCATTGAACCACCGCCGCAGGTCTTCGAAAGTTAGGGCAATATCCAGCAGGTCGGGGTCCATGTCCGCCTCGGCCTTCTTGGCGATGCAGGGGCTGAAGAAAACGATGCCGATGGACTGCCCGAAATGCTCCCGGAGCAGTTTGCAGTGGGCGAGCACGGGCGAGACGTGCGGGGTCAGGTAACTGGCGTACTGGGGATGGTACTTTCCCAGGTAATTCACCACTACCGGGCAGGCGGTGGAAATGATCACCCGTGGGGTCCGGTCTTCGAGCAGCTTTGCCGAACTGCCTGAAACGCGTTCGGCTCCCAGCGCCGTTTCGGAAACGCCGTGGAAACCGAGCCTTTTTATGGCGCGGATGACCGAGGCGGTGGGAACGTCGGGAAACTCGCTGACAAAGGACGGGGCAAGGGAGGCAAAAACCATCTCCTTGCTTTTGAGAAGGTCCCGCGCCTTCTGGAGGTCGTCGCGGACGTGCTTGGCCCCGTTCGGGCAGACCTCCACGCAGTGGCCGCACAGGACGCACAGCTCCGGGATGACGGCGGCGCAGGCGTTTTCGACCTTGATCGCCTTGACCGGACACTCCCGGATGCACTTGAAGCAGTCCTGGCACTCCATGATTTCGGTGAAGATGATCCCCGCTTTCCTCTTCATCCGGGCACCCTATTCCTGAGGTTTGAGTTGCTGGTCGAGTAAAAGTTCCAGAAAATCGGCATCCACGGCGTTAAAAACGCTGCCGTCGAAGGTTATGTTCGGTCCGTCCTTGCACAGGCCTTCGCACAGGTGTCCCTTCAGGGCGACTTTGTCCCCCAGCCGGTGATGTTCGACATAATCCTTGATGAGTTTGATGTTGCGCTTGTTGCCCCTCGAAAAGCACGAACTCCCCATGCATATTGCAAGTTCAACGGGTTCCTTCTCGCTCATGACACTCTCCATTCACCCGGTGCCGGGAGGATCGGCCGGTGCGTGTGCGGGCGCCGGGCACGCTTTCCCGGTTCCTGAATAACCGTTTGGCCGATTGGCGGTATACGAGAGAAAATCCTTTCGGTACTTGAATTCGGGCCGTCCCACTCCGGCCGGTGCATGACAGCGCTGCGCCCGCCGGGTTCCTCTCTCCACGGTTTTCGTGCGGTCTCAGCGCGCATGGCGGTACACCTCCAGCGCGGCCGGAAAGGGCGCCAGCGCCCGTTCCAGGATCCCCAGGCTGCACGCGATGGCTATCCCGTAATTGGTGATGGGCACCCCGACCTGGCGGCAGTTATAAATTCGGGTGAGCATTTCACGCCGGTTCCACATGCAGGCGCCGCAGTGAACGATCAGCTTGTAGGGGGTCACGTCGGCCGGAAAGTCGTGGCCCCGCACGTGGTTGAATTCCAGGCGGCCCCCCACGTACTGGGTGAGCCAGCGCGGGATCTTCACGGTGCCGATATCTTCGGCTATCGGGTGGTGGGTGCACGCCTCCGCGATGAGAACGCGGTCTCCGGGCTTGAGATGGTCGATCATCCGCACGCCCTCGACCATTGCCGTGAGGTCCCCCTTGAACCGGGCAAACAGGATCGAAAAGCTGGTGAGCGGAATATCCGGCGGGACATCGGCCGCCACCTTGAGAAATGCCTGGGAATCGGTGATGACCAGCCCAGGAGGCGTCTTGAGATTTTCCAGCGCCCGCCGAAGCTCGCGCTCCTTGGCCATGACGCACACGGCGTCGCTGTCCAGCAGGTCGCGGATGGTCTGGACCTGCGGCAGGATAAGCCGTCCCTTGGGCGCTTCCTTGTCTATGGGGATGACCAGGACGGCCGCCTCGCCCGGAGCGACCAGGTCTCCGGCGATGGTGGGATTGTCGATCAGTTCCGCGGGGGCGTGCTCGAGAAGCTCCTGGCGAAGCCGCGCGATACCCTGTCCCAAGAGTGCGCTGACCGTCACCGCGGATATCTTTCGATCCGAAATGGAACCGAGGAGCAGTGGGTCGGGTTCTTGGATGTCGCACTTGTTGAAGGCGATCAGCACCGGGATTTTGCGTTCCAGCAGCTCATTGAGCATGCGGTCTTCGAACGTTCCCCATGCGTTCGCCTCCGCCACCAGAACGGCAAGGTCCGTGCGGTCGAATACCTGGTGGGTCTTTTTAACCCGGAGCTGCCCCAGGGCGCCTTCGTCGTCTACGCCCGCGGTGTCGATGAAAACCACCGGCCCCAGCGGAAGCAGTTCCATGGGTTTTTCAACGGGATCCGTGGTGGTGCCCGCCACGTCGGATACGATGGATACCTGCTGGCGCGTGATGGCGTTGAGCAGGCTGGACTTACCCACATTGCGGCGGCCGAACAGGCCGATATGAATACGCATACCCCTGGGGGTTTTGAGCATCAGGAACTCCTGGGACCGGCACCCGGCGAGCCGAGCCGGCAGACGGCCTCCGGGCTGGTCAGGTCGTCGAATTGGGCGGCCGTCAGCAGGTTTTCGGAAAGCACGAACTCGCGCACACTCAGATTCTTCTCGCGTGCCCGGCCGATGATATCGCATACCGCCTGGTAGCCGAGCGCCGGCAGAAGGGCGGTGGCAGTGGCGGTGGAGCTGTTGACGTGTTTTCTGCACTGCTCTTCGTTTGCTTCGATCCCTTCCACACAGTGGCGGAGCAAAATGGAGCACCCGTTCGCCAGCAGGCTGAGCGAATCGAGCAGGCACGCGGAAACCAGGGGCAGGAAAGGGTTGAGCTCCAGGCTGCCCGAGGCGCAGGCCAGGGTGAGCGTCGCGTCCAGCCCGATCACCAGCATGGCCGCCTGGCTGGCGGATTCGGGGATGACCGGGTTGACCTTGCCGCCCATGATCGACGATCCGGGCTGGCGCCGGGGAAGCGATATCTCGGCCGGGCCGGCTTCCGGCCCGCAGGCCATGAATCGCAGGTCCGAACATACTTTGAACAGGGTGGCGGCGCAGGCCTTCAAAATTCCGGAAACTTCCACGAAAACGTCGGCATTTTGCGTGTTTTCGACCAGGTTTTCCGCCCGTGCGAACCCGATGCCCGTGTTGGCGCGAAGCATTTCCGTAACGCGGAAAATATACTGCCTGGGAGCGGCGAGCCCGGTGCCGATGGCGGTGCCGCCCAGATTGACCACCCGGAGCCTTTCCTCGCACTTGTAAATGCGCCAGCGGTCCCGGTTGAACGCCTCGGCATACGCCCCCATCTCCCTGCCCAGCGTGGTCAAAACGGCATCCTGGAGCTGCGTGCGGCCCACCTTGACGACGTGGGAGAAGCGTTTTTCCAGCTCCTGGAAGCCTTCCTGCAGCCGGACGACCTGCGTTTCCAGCTCCCGCAGGAGCCGGATCGCCGCAAGCTTGAGGGCCGTCGGGTAGGTATCGTTGGTGGACTGGTGAAGATTGATATCGTCCAGCGGGGAGACGCGGGCATAGTTGCCGTGGTTTTCGCCCAGCAGCTCCAGGGCGCGGTTGGCGAGCACCTCGTTGACGTTCATGTTGGTGCTGGTGCCGGCGCCCCCCTGCAAAAGGTCCACCAGGATGTGCCCGGTGAGGCGGCCTTCGATCATTTCGCGGCAGGCGTTTTCGATGGCGTCGGCTTTAGAGGGATCGTCGCTCCACGCTCCGAGCGCGCGGTTGGTCTGGGCGCATGCCAGTTTTACCTCCCCGAAAGCCCGGATGAGTTCGGGATGAGGCGGCCTGCCGGAGACGGGGAAATTTACCAGCGCGCGGGCGGTGTGAATCCCGTAAAGTTGGGAATCCGGTATCTGAAGCTCCCCCAGCAGGTCCTGTTCTATTCTGAATCCGTTTTCCATCGGTCACGTTCCGGGTTTATCGATGCTATGAAAATGCCGCCGCCGATCCTGCGTGCGGGATAAGAGGCCGCCGGGGCATGCATTGCCGTGCGGGTTCGGATAGGACCGGGGACGAAAAAAAACGGCGCTAAGGCCGCAGGTGGATTTCTTACTATGGCGGGCGGTTCCGAAAACACCGAAATATTCGGGCCTGCCGGCAGAAACGAGCGGGACGGCCCGGCGCGCATCCACGCCTTTGAGTTCCCGTGCCGCAGCCGGAACTCCCCGGGCGCGAAAAGGGTCGATTCTACGGTCCCGCGCGAGCAGGTGCCGGGTCGGGTCGGGTTCATCGAATATTAGAACGAGTCGTACAGGCCGATCCATCTTGGCGCGCTTTCACATGAGCGGTTGCATGAAGTGAAAAAGAAATTCTAACCGTGCAACAGCAAGCCAGGATAACCTTTGTACAAGATTTCTTTTATCTTTTTTGAGCCGCTTTTTCAAGTGCCGGGCGAAAATGCAGCCTTACTTATGCTTAAGAGCTCCATAATTAGAACGATTTCGAGGAAATTTTGCAAGCCAGTAGGACGAGTGGGGCGAACGGGATTGTCCATCGAGGAAACCGGGAAAACGAACAGGGTTATCTGCAAAGAAAAGATATCCTGCGCATGCCACTTGCCCGGAGAACGCTACGGATTTCACCCTTTTCCCGTTGCAAGGCCGTAAGGTCACGCCGGTGGGGATTCGCTGCCTGCCCCGCCGCTATCAAGTGGTCCCCGCCCTGAGGAGCCGGGTGAGCACCCTGTCCAGCGTATCGGCGAAGCGCTGCCTGTCTTTACTGCCGAAGGCCGCGGGGCCCGGCGTAATGCCGCCGGCTTCGCGCAGGTCGTGCATGAAGTTGCGGATGGAAAGCCGCTCTCCGATGTTTGACTCCGTAAAGAGTTCCCCGCGGATGCTCATGACGATGACGCCCTCGGGCACCAGGGTCGAGGCCAGCGGGATGTCCTGTGTGACCACGAGGTCTCCTTTGCGGGCGTTTTGAGTTATATAAACGTCCACCGCTTCAGGGTCCGTGGCGATCCTTATACTGGAGACATAGCCGGATTCCGGAACGCTGATGTATTTGTTGGCGACAAAAACGGCCGAAATCCTGAGCCGTCTCGCCGCGCGGATAATCAGTTCCTTGATGGGGGCGGGACAGGCATCGGCATCGACCCACAGCGTCATGATTCCTCCCGTGTTTATTTGCTGCCTCCATGTATTGGTCCAGGTAATCCCTATAATAATATCAGGCGGGGGCCCGGACGCGCAAGGATACAGGCGGGAAAACAGGCGGTTGACTATTTCGTGCTCATCGGGCACTATTCTCGGTTCTCTGAAGTCGGTTGAAAATTTTTCCGCGCCGCATTTTCATTTTCGCGCCGTGCGGTCAAGGAAGGTAAAACTCATGGAAAAGCGTCAGGACATCCGGAACCTCGCCATTATCGCCCACGTCGATCACGGCAAAACGACCCTCGTGGATGCCATGCTGTGGCAAAGCGGGGTTTTCCGGGACAACGAGCAGGTTGCCGAGCGCGTGATGGACAGCCTGGACCTGGAACGGGAAAAGGGCATCACCATCATGGCCAAGAACACGGCGATCGTGTACAAGGGAGTAAAGATCAACATCGTCGATACTCCCGGCCACGCCGATTTCGGCGGCGAGGTGGAGCGGACTCTCAACATGGTGGAAGGCGTCCTGCTGCTGGTGGACGCCACCGAAGGGCCGCTCCCCCAGACGCGGTTTGTCCTCGGAAAGGCCCTGGCGCTGGGGCTGCCCCCCATCCTGGTCATCAACAAGATCGACCGCCCGGACAGGCGAATCAGCGAGGTCCTGGACGAAACCTACGATCTTTTCATAGACCTGGACGCCACCGAAGGGCAGCTCAATTTCCCGATCATCTACACCAATGCCAAGGCCGGAGTGGCGCTGACCGATCCGGAAGCCAGGGGGCGCGACCTGGTGCCGCTTTTCGACACCATTCTTTCCGCCATCCCCGCTCCGTCCTACGACCCCGAAGCGCCGCTGCAGTTCCTGGTAACCACGCTGAACCACAGCGATTACGTGGGGCGGGTGGCCGTGGGCAAGATCGTGAACGGCACGCTGCGGCAGGGCAGGGAGGTCATGCTCCTCAAGGCGGACGGCACGTCTCGGAAAGCGTCCCTCAGCGCGGTGTATACCTACGAGGGGTTGAACCGGGTAGACCGGCAGACCGCCGAAGCGGGCGACATTGCGGCGGTGGCCGGACTGGACGACATCTTCATCGGGGACACGCTGGGAGACCCGGCGGACCCCAGGCCCCTGCCGGCCATCAGCGTAGAAGAGCCTACCATATCGATGGTCTTTTCCGTAAATTCGTCTCCCCTTGCCGGAAAAGACGGGAGATACCTGACCTCCCGCCATATCAAGGAGCGGCTGGACAAGGAGCTTCTCTACAACGTGAGCCTGCGGGTGGAACAGGCGGAAAACCGCGAATCCTACCGGGTAAGCGCCCGTGGGGAGCTGCAACTGGCCGTGCTGGTGGAGACCATGCGCCGGGAGGGGTTCGAGCTTTCCATCTCGCGCCCCCGGGTCATCACCAGGGAGATCGACGGGCAGCTCTGCGAACCCATGGAAATTGCCACCATCGACATCCCGGAAAGCTTCATCGGCATCGTCACCGAAATGCTCAGCACACGGCGCGGGCGCATGACCAAAATGGTCAACAACGGGTTCGGCCGCGTACGGCTTGAATTCGAGATCTCGTCGCGCGGGCTGATCGGCTTTCGCAGCCAGTTCCTGACCGAGACACGCGGCACGGGCGTGCTGAACGCCCTGTTGTCGGGCTACCAGCCCTATACGGGGGAGATCGCCGGCCGCCCCAACGGAGTGCTGGTCTCCGACCGCGAGGGCCGGTCGGTGACCTTTGCCATTTATCACCTGCAGCCGCGCGGAACGATTTTCGTGAATCCCGGAGAACCCGTCTACGCGGGGATGATCGTGGGGGAAAATTCGCGTTCCGAAGATATCTGGGTCAATATCACCAAGGAAAAAAAGCTCACCAACATCCGGGCCGCCGGTTCCGACGAGGCCCTGAGGCTCATTCCGCCGCGCCAGTTCAGCCTGGAGCAGGCCATGGAATACATCGCCGACGACGAACTGGTCGAGGTTACCCCGTCTTCCCTCCGACTGCGCAAAATGCAAAACAGGCAGCGCTGAGGCATCGGCAGCAACCGGGTCGGCCCACGCCGCCCGGATACAACGGCCGGGTTTTGTCCATTGTATCCGGGCCCGTCGAAGGGTTAGAAATCGTAATCATAGGTGTCGTCGTGAGCCGGCCTGATGTCCTTGGTCATGACCACTACGTCCAGGGGCATGTTCTCCCTGTCCTTGGCCAGGTTGGGGATCACCGCGGCGCGGTAGAAGCCGGCCCTGATGAAGGCGCCGATCGCCAGGGTATTGGTGTCCGGGACTTCGGCCACCAGTTTTTCAAGTTCCAGCCTGAACGCGATTTCCGAAAGCTCCTCGATCATCAGGCGTCCCAGGCCCACGTTGCGGTAGTCCTTGTGCACGAAGATCCGCACCGTGCCGACGTGCCACTTCCACCCGGACCGGCGGCGATTGATGGTGGCATCGCCGATGATCTCCCCGTCTTTTACCGCCAGGATGGGCAGGGTCTTTTCGTAGTCCAGGTTGCTGGCCCACTTTTCGATCAGGAGAAAGCTGGAAACGTCGTCCCGCAAATTCCGGGTCTCCTCCCTGGGGACTTCTTTGAAAAACCGGTACAGGGCTTCCTTGTCCGCAGCCACCATGGGGCGCAAAGTAATTTTGGTCCCGTCCTTCAGTCTGGTTTCCTTCGTGTAGGAAGCCAGGTCGAACTCCGGACGTACACTCACATCCAACATGGCCGCACCCTCCTTTCCTCATGCGATGCTGTTTTGAGTGAAAATCGGTCCGCCTCCCGCTGATGTGCTGCTGCGTTTCGCACCTTCCCCGCCGTTTCGGCCGGGTTACTTGACCAAGGTTTTCCTTTCGCTCGGGTGGTAGAAGGGCGCTCCGAGTTCGTCGAAAGAAAAACTGTTGAACACGTGATGCCCGTCGATGTCCATCACCCGCATGTCGTCGGTTTGGGACAGGTCCCCGAGAATTATCGAAAACCGCGTTCCGTACTGCTTTTTGACCTTGTCCACCGACACCTCGTAGGCAATGTATTTGTTGATGCCCCGGGCCCCCAGCTTCTCGGTAAGCGTGGGG
>LUZZ01000181.1 GCA_001603845.1 Syntrophobacterales bacterium Delta_01
TTACAGGGGTTAATTTAAAGCCGGCCCCTCTGGGGTCGGTTGTTTACATTGAGTAGCGGGATAGCGGTCGATGAGTTGTTCCAGGAGAGGATAACGAACCACGTTAATCGGTTTATTGAAAATTCTCCTTGTCAAAATATTATCTTTTCAGCCGAAGGGCTTTCCTATCTGCGCCATGATGACGAAATGAATCGTCTCGAAGCCATGGCCCCAGGATGTAAAATTGAGATTGTGGTCTACCTTCGAAATGCCGCCGATTTCCTTGCCTCTTACAGAAGAACTATAAGAAACACCATCCCTCCTGTTATTGAGCCTGATTCCTTTGCTTATACGGAAAATGATTCCTGGCTTGTAGATTTTAATAGCCGATTGGCCGGTTTTAGGAAGGCGTTTGGCCAAAGAAATGTGATTGTTCTTGACTACGACCACGAACTTCAAACAGTTGGCAATGTTATCCCGTCATTTCTTAAGGTCGTCGGACTTGAACAGGACTTCAAAATGGAAGAATGGAACAAGATTTATCTTAATCGTACTCCTGGCAGCATCAGATTATTCGTAAAAAAATTGTTGCTCCGCAAAAAGTCAAAGCAACTGTCATCCGATCTATAAACCGAGTATGGTGCCCGCGTTGCAGTAATATACGCGAAGCACTAAATAAATGCATAATCGCTATGACTGGAAATGGCCTCCAAGGCCAATGTAGCTCTCTGCATTTCGCAAATATTTATGACGTTGCGTATAAATTGCTGGCCTGCGCCATTTGAGGACTATGCGCGACGACATAAACAATTGCGCAATGCAATTTCAGGGTAGATAGGTGGAGCGAAGCGCAACCCATCAGTGTGTGTATGTATCTACTTTGATGGGTTGCGCTTCGCTCCACCTATCCTACATCGCTAAATTCGCAAATAATTTTGGCGTTGTGTGTATTGGGATTGTTAGTGCCCGATTCCGGGTAAGTCCCGGTTCATGTTATAATTCTCGGTGGTCCAAATTCGCTATCCGGAAGCGCAGCTCAAGGGACCGGGCGAAGAGTCGGCAAGATGGTCGCTCCGAAAGAGCGGGGCAGAACCAAAATCGTTCTCCCTTCGCATGCCTCTCGCGCGTGCAGGGACGTTATCCGCGTCGCCAGTGGGTATCACTTCACCTTTGCCTTCAGCATGCAGTTTTTAAAATTCTATACTTTATCAAAGAAAAAAGGCCAAGCATTTCTGCCTGACCTTACATCTTGAAAAGCTCCCCGGGACGGACTCGAACCGCCAATCCCGCGGGGCGCGGGATTAACAGCCACCCGAGGCCATCGTATCGGACAGGAAACGCTCAATGCCTCTCTTTTTGATTTTGCGTTCCAGCCTGATGGCGGCGGTTCGATCTGCACACTCCATTTCCCATACAAGCAGCCACGGGCCGTCAAATACCTTGGTGGTGCGAGTGAAAGTATGGTTCGGGTCATTGTGTTGAGCAACGCGCTTTTCCAGATCCGATGTCTGGCCGCAATAAAACCGTCCGGTGCTTTGGCTTCTCAGCACATAGACCCAGTACATGACCATCATCCCCTGAATGCAAAAAAGGCCAGGAAAATCCTGACCTTCAAAGCTCCCCGGGACGGACTCGAACCGCCAACCTAGTGGTTAACAGCCACCCGCTCTGCCAGTTGAGCTACCGGGGAATAAAAGAGACGTTTTCTTTAACAGAGCGACCGTGAAATGTCAAATCTTTAGCGAATTTCGGGAAAAATTGCCGCGGTCCCCGGTGGAAACGCGGGCGGCGGCGATCCCGCGCCGGGCCTCAAAGAGAGCGCTTCAGGCCGGGCCGGGGCCTATTTTTGCTTTTCCTTCTCCTTGCGCACGATTTCTTCCGCGAGGGCCTTGGGCACCGGGTTGTAGCGCGAAAATTCCATGGTAAATTCGGCCTTGCCCTGGGTGCTGGAGCGGAGGACCGTCGAGTAGCCGAACATTTCGGCCAGCGGCACTTCGGATTCTATGGTGGTGAACACGCCGTCCTCCGAGGTGCTCAGGATGATTCCGCGCCTCTGGTTGAGGCTTCCCAGCACCGCCCCCTGGAATTCCGAGGGCGTTTCCACCGCCACGCGCATCAGGGGTTCGAGCAGCACCGGGGCGGCCTTCTGGTAGGCTTCCCGGAAGGCCCCGATGGCCGCCTGCTGGAACGCCATGTCCGAGGAGTCCACCGAGTGGGCGGCGCCGTCGTTGATGGCGATCTTTACGCCCACCACCGGGAACCCGGCCAGGGCGCCCTTGTTCAAACAGGCCTTGAAACCTTTTTCGCACGACGGGATGAACTCGGTGGGAATGGCGCCGCCGGTGACCAGGTTTTCGAACACGAATTCCCCGTCCTCGGAAGGTTCCATGAACCCCGCCACGCGGCCGAACTGGCCCGCGCCGCCGGTCTGCTTCTTGTGCGTGTAGTTGAATTCGGCCCTGCGGGTGGGCGATTCGCGGTAGGCCACCTTGGGCATGCCGGTTTCGATATCGGCGCCGTATTCGCGCTTGATCCTCTCCACGTAAACGTCCAGGTGGAGTTCTCCCATGCCGCAGATGACGGTTTCCGAGGTCTCCTCGTCCAGGTAGACCTTAAACGTGGGGTCCTCCTTGGAGAAGCGGGAAAGGGCCTTGCTGAGGTTCATCTCGGCTTTTTTGTCCTTGGGCTTTACGGCAAGAGAGATCACCGGGGCGGGCACGTGCATGGAGGTCATGGCGTAGCGTACTTCGCCGTCCGTGAAGGTATCGCCCGATGCGCAGTCGATGCCGAAAAGGGCCACGATGTCGCCCGCCGATGCCGATTCGATTTCTTCCATCTCGTCGGCGTGCATCCGTACCAGGCGCCCCACCTTGACGCGCTTTCCGGTGCGGGTGTTGGTGATGGTGTCGCCGCGGGTGAGCGTCCCCTGGTAGAGGCGCACGTAGGTGAGCTGCCCGTAGCGGCTCACTTCCAGCTTGAAGGCCAGCATCACCAGGGGCAGGCCGGGGGCGCTCCCCAGCACCACCTCTTCTTCTTCCCGTTCCAGGTCCAGCGCCCGGTTTTCGATGTCCAGGGGGCTCGGCAGGTATTTCATAACGGCGTCGAGCAGAGGCTGGACGCCCCGGTTTTTGTACGCGGAACCCATGAGCACCGGGGTCATTTCCAGCGACAGGGTGCCCTTGCGCACCGCTTCGTTGATCATCTCCTCGGTGATCGGTTCCTCGCCCAAAATGGCTTCGGTCAGTTCATCGGAGTAAAGAGAGATGGCGTCGAGCATTTCTTCCCGCTTCTGGCGCGCCAGCTCCATGTATTCGGCGGGGATATCGCCCAGGACGACTTCTTCTCCGCAGTCGCCTTCAAAGTGCACGGCTTTCATCCTGACTAGGTCGATGACCCCCTGGTGGTCGCTTTCCAGCCCCATCGGGATCTGGAGCAGGACCGGGTTGTGATTGAGCCGCTCCTTGAGCTGCCGGGCGACCCGGAAAGGGTCCGCGCCCGTCCGGTCGCACTTGTTCACGAAGGCGATGCGGGGCACCCGGTAGCGCACCATCTGGCGGTCGACCGTAACCGACTGCGACTGCACGCCGCCCACGGCGCACAGCACCAGGATCGCTCCGTCCAGGACCCTCAGCGCCCGTTCCACCTCGATGGTGAAATCGACGTGCCCCGGAGTGTCGATGATGTTGATGGGGTGCCCGTCCCAGGCGCAGGTGGTCGCCGCCGACTGGATGGTGATCCCCCGTTCCTTTTCCAGCTCCATGAAGTCCATGGTGGCGCCCACGCCGTCCTTGCCCTTGACGTCGTGGATGGCGTGGATGCGGCGCGTGTAAAAAAGGATACGCTCGGTAAGAGTGGTCTTGCCGGAATCGATGTGAGCACTGATTCCGATGTTTCTCAAAGCGGAAATTTCGCGTGAATTATTATTGGACATTTACCTGCTCCGGCGCTCTATCAGTGGTGCGCGCTGGGTTTCTTTCCGGGAAAAAACCGGTGAATAAAAACGACGGGCGCTATAGTAGCGCCCGTCAAGCCCCTCTTTATAACTGAAATCGCCCCCAAAGGGAAGCCCCTTGTGCGGGGCCTGCGGAAAACCGGGGAAGCAAGGCGAAATGAGAGGCGGACCGACGCTATGTACTTAATTATAAAGCGTTTGCATGGACATTCCAGTGCGACGGAAAACGCGTCTCGACGCGGCCGGCGGTAGGGAAGGAATGAACAGGATCGAAACGATCCTGCGGGGTGCGGGGGAAAGGACCTGTTGCTCAAACGTGGGACTTCACAAATTAAGGGCTTGTCCGTAAATGAGCCTTTTCGGGATCGTGCCGGATTTTGAGACTGATTTGGTCGTGACGATTGGGCAAAACCGCAGGCGTAGCTTGGGGCTGCGTCGAGGATTTTGCGGTTGAGGAGCGGCGCAAGCAGGCCAAAAGCCGGATGCGAGCCCAAAGGTTTTATTTACGGACAGGCCCTAAGGGGAAACCATTAAAATCGTCATTCCCGCAGCGCTTCTGGGCGGGAACCCGGTGTCTTGCTGGCTTCCGCTGGTTCCCAAACTCCGGCTTGGGAACCGAGTTTCGGAAGCTCCTGCTTCCTTGAGCGGGACGCAACCCGTCCTACGCCAATCTTGAACGCAATTTATCATGCCGCGCGACACCCGCGAAGCATGAAAATTCTGTTTCCAAGGTAGACTATTTTCTACGCAGCTTTGTATAAAAGATTCGGGCAACAACCCGGAAACATTTCCCCCGCTTTTCAGGAATACCATCTTGGACGCACGGAAAATGTCGAGTTGCAGCCGGGCGTTACTTCGTCTGGGAGCTTTCGGAATCGGTCTGCGGACCTTTTTTAGCCTGGCCGGCCGAAGACGCTGCGGAAGGACCGGGAGGCTTCGGCGCATCCCCCGGAACGGCGGTGTGCGCCTTGTGGTTGGGATATCCCCGCCACGCCCACCACTTCTTTCGGAGCATTTCGAAGTGCCGGTCCAGCTTTCGACACTGCTCCGGGTCCAGGTCGGTCTTCATTTCGGCGATGCTGGCATCGATGAGTGCCCTGACTTCGGGCTGGTGCTTGAGCCTCCATTTGAGCAGTTCGTTCTGGGTGCGGGCCATCACCGCCTTGATGTGCGCCCGCTGGCTGTCGGTGAGGTCCAGTTCGCGCGTGAGCTTGTCCACGACCAGCTTCTGGGCCGTCGGAGGACCGCCGGAAAAAATCCGCTCGAATTTATACTTGGCATGCACGCCGGCGGTGAAAAAGCCTGCTGCGAAACCGGATAGGAATATGGCCAGCAGGCCCGTCCACAACTTCACTTTTTTCACGGTTGCGCCTCCAGCGGTTCAATGGTGGACACTGCCTGAGCCAGGATGAGGGGCGAGGGGTTTCCCGTCACGTATTCCGCCACTTCGTACTGGACCGTGCCGGTGTCGGCCCGGATGAACCAGCCCAGGGAAAGGATTGCGACGGCGCAGGTCGCGGCCGCGAATTTCCACACGATCCCGTACTGGGCGAATCCGTTCCCGTTGCCGGCTTTTCGGGGGACGGAACGCTGGATTTGCCGTACATCGTTCATCACGCGGCGTTCGAAGGAACCGGACAGCTTCGGGGGCTTACGTCCGCGGTGGGCCGCGATGATCGCTTCCTCGACCCTGTGCAGCTTTTCCTCATGCTCCCTTTTCATTGTAGTCCGCCTTTTCCAAAAGTCCGGAGATGATCTTCCGCATCCTGTTCTTGGCCCGGTGGGCGCGCACCCTCACCACTACCGAATTGCACCCCACGAGCTGCGCGGCCTCCGCAACCGAGTGCCCGTCCAGAAATACCAGCGTGATGATCGTCCTGTCCAGGGCGCTCAGCCTGTCGAGCGCATAGTCCAGAAGTTCTTTGGCTTCGTGCCGCGCCGCGGTGCACCGGGAACTGTCCACCGATTCCGCCGCGCAGGCGTCGTCGAGCCACCGGTGGCAGTCATCCGTTATCTGGCTCAGGGGCACCTCGCGCCTTCGTTCCCGCTCGCGCCAGAAATCGCAGCACCGCCGCACCGTAATCCTTGCCAGCCAATGCCTGAAGGCCCCCTTGCCCGAGTATGCCGCAAGGTTTCGAAACGCGCTCACGAACACGTCGTGGGCAACCTCTTCGGCCCGGTCGGCCGGCACGTGCCGCGAGGCGATGGCGTGCACGAAAAAACGATACCTGGCCACGAGCAGTTCGAACGCATCGGTGTCGCCTCCCACCACCCGCGCCACGATGTCCGCATCCGGCGGCTGCGGCTCGATGGAAGTCGGATGCCGGATATCGGAGACATCTCTGGGTGTATCCGGGGGTGAATCCATCAGTTTAGCGGTCTCCGACTTCAAAATCACCTCTTCCGGCGTCCGACTTCCATGCTCCGGTTTCGCCCTCCGGCTTCGGCCTTCGGGCGACCGTAGTAACTGTTACCGGCTTTCGCCTTCCGACAGCCGGTCAATCCATTTGTCCATCCGATCGAGGCGGGCTTCCATGCGGTCCCGCATCCGGTCTTTCATCTCGGCCCGGAAGGCGGCAAACTTTTCCTGCTGCTCGGGGGTGAGTACATTGCGGATATCGTTCCCCACCCTGGCTCGGAACACGATAAGGTCTTCGCGCAGGGGGGCCAGTTCCTGAGCCGCCTGGCGAATGGTTTCTTCATTGTACTGTGGTTCATGAATCGCGGCGAAGAGTTTTTCTCGGGCGGCGGCCAGTTTCTCGAAAAGCTGCCGGCCCTCGTCGCGGTTGTCTTTGAGAATGGTCGCGATCTGCTGTTTCTGTTCGGCCGTCAGGTCGAGTTTATGCATCATGGCGCCCAGGCCAAAACCGCCATGACCGGCGGCGAAGCCGAACCCGTGACCTCCTCCGGGCATCATGCCCGGGCCTTCTCCTTGTTCCGACCCACTGCCGGATCCCTGCGCAAGCGCCTGCGCCGCCGGCCAGGCGGCCAGCACCGCCGTAAGCATCAACACCAGTGAAAACAGGATCGCCTTCGTTACACTCCGATGTCCCATTCATTTACTCCTTTTCGAGTTCCCCCTTCCCGCTGCACTGTGGGGGCGGGGGACGGGTTGAGGCGGAAGGCGATCCGGATCGCGCGCGCCGACCTCCGCCCGTTTTTGCCATTTACTTGTAAGTCGCGGCAAGCAAACGAAATGTTACAGGGAGTAAAGAGGGGAAGAACCGGGTGGGACGAAAAAGGGGCCGGGAAGAAGGATTTCAACAAGCCCTTTCCACCGCGAGCCTCAACTCCGCCAGCAGGTCCACGATGGCCTGCATCCGGTAGTGGGCGTTCAGCCCGCTGGGGTTGGGCAGCACCCAGAGCCGGGTCGATCCGACAGTCTCCGCCTGCGGTCCCGCCCGGGCGTTCCTGCGGCCGAAGGCGGTCCGGTAGGCCCCCATGCCCAGAACGGCCAGCACACAGGGTTCGAACCGCAGGACTTTTTCCAGCAGGGCCTCCCCGCCCTTCACCAGCTCCCGGCCCGAAAGCTCGCTTGCGGCCGCCGTGGCGCGGTTCACCACGTTGGTGATGCCGAGGCCGAAGCCCGGAAGCTCGTGTTCTTCGAAGGGAGAGAGCAACCTCGGCGTGAAGCCCGCCCGGTGGATCGCCGGCCAGAACCGGTTGCCCGGCCTTGCGAAATGGTGCCCCACGGCCGCCGTGTAGAGCCCCGGATTGATGCCACAGAAAAGCACCCGCAGACCGGGCGCGATCACGTCGGGCACCCCTTTGCCCCTGGCGGCGAGCACTTCTTCTCTGGTCGGTTTGAAAGGAACGGCAGTTGGCATCGGGAAACGTCGATTCGTCGGTTTGCGGCCGGTTCCCGGGCCGTACGAGAGAGTCCGGGGAACCGGCACAACGGGAGCCGGGGTCTGGAAAAGGAGCGGGCAGCGGGCTAGAAGTTGAAAACCTTGGCCTCGGCGGCAAGGTCGACCAGAAAGGGGGCCCCGTTCAGGCCCATGTTCGGGTAAAATTTGGCCTCGTCGAGCTTGCGGGAATGGGCGCAGGGGGTGCAAATCCCGACCTGGACTTCGTTTTCGACCAGGTAGGGCAGGTAATCGCCGGCGCAGTCACCCGTGATGGTCCTTTCGCTCAAATCCTTGGTCTTTTCCGCCCAATACACGCCGTCGTCCACGAAAAACATGTCCACCTTGTGGCCCTTCGTATGGGCGACCTTGGCGATCTGGAAACATCTCGTTGCGGGTTCCGCGTCCTTTTTGCTTAAAACGAAAAGAAAATTGGCCATGCTTTCCTCCTTTGATGATAAAACAACCGGTATCCGGTGGGACTTGAGCACACGCCGACCGCGGGTGTCAAGAGCAATTATCGGCCGGAGCGGCCTCCGGGGGCCGGGAGGACAATGCTGTTGACTTTAGGGGTGACGCTCCATGAACTCCCCTCCCTTGGCGGGAGGGGAGGGGGTTGATATCGCACAGGTTTTCACCCCCACCCTGCCTCCCCCATCAAAGGGGGAGGAGCTTAAAGTCAACAACATTGGGCCGGGAGGAAGGGCGGTTTGCGGAGGGGGCCGCCGCCCGAGAATGTCCTTGCAATATTATGTTTTCTATTGGAAAAGGTTAAAACTTCCTTATCGCGGGCATGGGGCTGTCCGGTCCTTGCAAAATAAAGTACGAGGCAGGAATAGAGCTAGGGGAATGATTAATTTCAAAAAAGCGCGGGAGCGGATGGTGGAGACTCAGCTCATCGCCCGCGGCATCAGTGACCCGAAAGTGTTGGAAGCGATGCGCAAGGTGCCGAGGCACCTTTTCGTCGATGAAGCCCTCCAGGACCAGGCCTATAACGACCATCCACTGCCCATATCGGACAAGCAGACCATTTCGCAGCCGTACGTGGTGGCCCTGATGACCGAAAGCCTCAAGTTCACGGGGCAGGAAAAAGTGCTGGAAATCGGAACGGGCTCGGGCTACCAGGCGGCGGTGCTGGCCGAACTTGCGGGCAGGGTGTTTTCCATCGAGCGCCATCCGGGACTGGCGCTCCGCGCCAACCAGGTCCTCCGGGACCTCGGGTACAGGAACGTGATCATAAGAGTCGGAGACGGTTCGATGGGCTGGCCCGACGACGCCCCCTTCGACGCCGTGATGGTAACGGCCGGAACGCCGGAAGTGCCTCAGCCGCTGGTGGATCAGCTCGCGGTAGGAGGCCGGCTCATCGTGCCGGTGGGCGACCGGCTCGGCCAGGACCTGGTCCTGGTCCAGCGCCGGCCGGAAGGAATCACCAAGACCAACATGGGAGGGGTCCGGTTCGTGGACCTCGTGGGGAAGTGGGGATGGAAAGAATAGACATGGGCAGTCCGTTTATAGGGGTGGTGGGTTCCGCGGCGTGCACGCCGGAAGTGGAGCAACTCGCCGAGGAAGTGGGGCGCGAATTGGCCCGGAAGGGAGCGGTGCTAGTGTGCGGCGGGCTCGAAGGCGTGATGAACGCGGCGGCCCGTGGAGCCAAGGAAATCGGCGGAGTGACCATCGGCATCCTTCCGGGGGCGAGCAAGAGCGACGCCAGCGAATTCATCGATTTCCCCATCGCCACCAACATGGGGCAGGCTCGAAACGCCATCATCGTCCATACCGCCGACGTGCTGATTTCGGTGGCCGGCGGGTACGGGACCCTTTCGGAAGTGGCCATGGCCCTCAAGTCGGGCAAGGGGGTGATCGCCCTTCAGCCCCGGTTCGAAATCTCCGGGGTGATTCCCGTCCAAACCGCTTCCGAAGCGGTAAACGAGGCGCTAACCTTGGTGGAGCTGGGACGCAAGCCGCCCAAGGTTTACAGGTAGGGGCGGTTGCGGGTTGCGGGCCGCCGGTGGGGAGGTGAGTGTTTGTCCCGATGGAGGGTGGATAAAATCGGCAACTTGCATTTTGACGCCGCACAATGTTTTTGCAAGTGAGGGGAGACGGAGGCTTTGACGGATAAGAAATCGAAGAAAAGCAGGCGCAAAAGCACTCGCAAAGAATCTTCCGGCGACGAGTCACAGGTACCGGCGGCGGCCGGCGAGTCTTTCCCGGTAGAACCGGAAGGCGGCGGTCCCGCGGCCCTGCCTCCCGATGCTCTTGCCGAACTTGGCATGCTGCGGGCCGAAAACGCCGCCCTGCGAAACGAGCTGGAACAGGTCCTGGCCAACGCCTCCGAAAACGAAAAAATCTGGCGGCATTTCGCCGCCCTGGAACGACTGCTTTTCCGGACCCGCGAACTCGACCGGCTGGTCGAAGATCTTTTGAAAGAAATGCGAAGCCGGTTCGGCAACGGGCTCCTGGTGCTCTACCTCTCGCATCCCGAAATCCAGGAAAGGCTTTTTCAGGGAGACGACAAGAGCTTCAGCGTCGGCGAAAAAACCTGGGTGTCGCCGCTCGACGGGGAAACGGTGCGCGCTTTTTTCGGCACACCTCTGAAGCCCGTGCTTTTTTCCGATGGAGAAGGCGGGCCTCCGCCCGGACTGGCGGAACAGGGGGCCGAAGTGCGCTCGGCGGCGCTCATTCCGCTGAGCATCGGCGAGATCGTTTTCGGGGCGCTTCTGCTGTGCAGTCCCGACCCGGACAGGTACCGCCCCGGAGACGGAACGGACCTCCTGGAGCGCCTGGGCACCAACGTCGCCCTTTCGATGGACAACTGCCTCACCTACGAAAAGGTCAAGGACCTGGCCGTCCAGGACCAGTTGACCGGGCTGTTCAATTTTTTCCAGATACACTCCATCCTGGAGCGGGAGTTCAGGCAGGCGCGGCGCGCCCGGCGGCCCCTGTCCATCCTGGTGGTCGATTTCAATTTCGTGCAGGACGACGAGGAATTCGGCAGCGGAAAAGAGGTCTTGAAACACGCGGCCGGGCTCCTGGAACAGATCCTGCCCAAAGAAGGCTGCTTTCTCGGCAGGTACGGAAGCAGCGAATTCCTGGCCGTCCTGCCCAACGTCCCCGCCGAAGAAGCGCGGGAAGTGATCCCCTACCTGTGGTCCACCATCAGAAAATCTCCTTTCAAGTCGGGCAACACCGCCATCCTGATCACCACCCTGGCGGGTGTGGGAAGCCTCGACGGCCGAACGACCTGCGCCCAGGACCTGGTGGACGCCGCCTATGCCGAACTGTGCATGGCAAACCCGGCGGGCGCCTGACAAACCCCCCCTGCGAAGTGCAAGATGTTCCGGAAGCCGTGTCCGCTGGCAGCAATTCGCATTCAAGCCGGTATTTTACAAGCGCGGGGGAAGGGTTCCGGGGCTGCCGCCCAAAAGGATATTAAGGTTCATCAATAGTGGAACGAAAATAGTGGAACGAACAAAAATAGTGGAATGAACGAAAATCCCCCTCCCTGCGATGGGAGGGGTTAGGGGAGGGTGTCGTATTTCCGGGCACTGACGACCCCCTCCCCCTGCCCCTCAATGCTGTTGACTTTAGGGACGCCCGTCCATGAACTCCCCTCCCGCCAAGGGAGGGGAGTTCATGGAGCGAGTTGTGTGCGTCAAGTTCTGCAAATTCGATCAGGCATAGCGGTTTTTTGTTTTTGGAACCTTCCCCAAACAACCAACCGAGCGGAGGGCCGCCGGAATGGGGTCCCCACACGACCCCCGGAATCGGCCGCACGCGCAGGCGCGTCCGTGCCGAGCGCCGCCACGCTTTTTGTGCATCGTTTCACCGCGTCAAAATATTATCTTTTCAGCCGAAGGGCTTTCCTACGTGTGTCGTTTGAAGTTCCCGTGCTGAAGTGAGGCTCACCGGGCTTTGGGCGCAAAAAATCGCCTTGACGTGTTCTGTTATATATGCAACCATACAACTACCCTACCGTTTCAATGGCGGGTTTCAAGGTTGTTTTTCCCGGTTTTATGTTTGCGCTCATCGACCGAGCGGGCTTTCGAACGAAGCGCCGGCACCGTGCGGTTTCCCTGTCCCTGGTGGGCCTGACATTTATTGCTGCTACAATTTGAGACGTCGGAAATGACGGGTTCCCATCACCAGCAGCACAAATTCCCCTTCCAGTTCATCACGGCCGTGGCCGGGCACTTCGATTGCAGCGGGTCCCGCGGGGTTATGACCCCTCGGTCGGGACCGTCCGGTACGGCATTCCCCCATCTTCCCCCAAAATCGTTTCAGGCGCATCGGTGCGGCCGCCGCCCGCGGGTTTTCCGGCAAAGCCGGCGAGTTCCGGCCGTCCCGTCTCCGGGCGAGGCGGATTCACCCCGATTGGTTCCAGTTCAGCTAAGGAGAGATGAATGACGAAACGAAAGCTCAAGGACCACATCATCAACCGCGACTGGTGCAAGGGATGCGGCATCTGCGTCGCGTTCTGCCCCAAAAACGTCCTGGAGCTGGACGACCAGGACAAGGCGCAGGCAGTGCGCAAAGAGGACTGCGTGGTTTGTTCGCTTTGCGAGATGCGGTGTCCGGACCTGGCGATCCGGGTGGTCGCCGAGGAGGTGGAGGGGCAATGAGCGACAATATCAGGTTCGTCCAAGGCAACGAGGCGTGCGTCGAAGGGGCGCTGTATGCGGGGGTCAACTTCTTTGCCGGCTATCCCATCACCCCTTCCACCGAAATAGCGGAACACCTTTCCCGGCGGCTGCCGCAGCGGGCGGGCAAGTTCATCCAGATGGAAGACGAACTGGCGTCCATGTGCGCCATCGTCAGCGCGTCCCTTACCGGGTCGAAAGTGATGACCGCCACCAGCGGCCCCGGTTTTTCGCTGATGCAGGAGGCGCTCGGCTACGCCATCATGGCGGAAATCCCCTGCGTGGTGGTCAATGTGCAGCGGGGCGGCCCGTCCACCGGAATTCCCACGCACATCGCCCAGGGGGACGTCAATCAGGCGCGCTGGGGCACCCACGGAGACCATTCCATCGTGGCCCTGACCGCCTCCAGCCACCAGGACGTTTTCGCCATGACGGTCGAGGCGTTCAATATATCCGAAACCTACCGCACGCCCGTGGTGCTGCTCTTCGACGAAATGATCGGCCACATGCGCGAACGGCTGGTCCTGCCGGAACCGGGGGAAATTCCCATCGTGGAGCGGCTCCGGACCTCGGTACAGGAAGGCGTGGACTACCACCCCTATCTGCCCAGGGAAGACGGCCGCCTGCCCATGTCCGATTTCGGCGGCGTCCACCGCTACAACGTCACGGGACTTTACCACGACATGTGGGGGTTTCCGTCGGACGATCCCAAGGTGGTTCACGGGCTCATCCGGCACCTGATCGACAAGATAGAAAACCGGGGCAACGCACTTGCCCGGTACAAGGAATTCTACGTCGAGGACGCCGAGTGCCTGCTCATTTCCTACGGATCGGCCGCGCGCCCCGCCCGGCACATAGTGGAAAGGCGCCGGGGGCGGGGAGACCGCTACGGGCTCCTGGAGCTCCAGACCCTCTGGCCTTTTCCCTACGACATTATCCGGCAAAAGGCCGCCGGGGCAAAGCATATCGTGGTGGTGGAGATGAACGCCGGGCAGATCTGCCAGGCCGTGCGGCTCGCCGTGGGGCAGCCCGAAAAGGTCTTTCTCGCCAACCGGATGGACGGGGAATTCATCAGTCCCACCGATATCCAGAGCATCCTGCGCGTGATCGAGGGAAAGGGGGTTTAGGCCAATGGCGGTAACCGATTATATCCGCGAGCGGTTCTTTCCGCACATGTGGTGCCCGGGCTGCGGCCACGGGATGGTATTGAACGGCCTGATCCGGGCCGTCGAAAAATTGGGCGTCGGGAAAAACGACATCGTGATGGCTTCCGGCATCGGCTGTTCGTCGAGGATTGCGGGGTATCTCGACTTCCATACCCTGCACACCCTCCACGGCCGGGCGCTCGCGTTCGCCACGGGGGTGAAGTTGAGCCGGCCCGAACTCAACGTGATCGTGCCCATGGGAGACGGCGACGCCCTGGCCATCGGCGGCAACCATTTCATCCACGCCGCGCGGCGAAACATCGACATTACGGCCATCGTCATGAACAACCGGATCTACGGCATGACCGGCGGCCAGTACTCACCTTTGTCCGGCCCCGGAATACTGGCCACCACCGCGCCCTATAGCAACATCGACCAGGCTTTCGACGTCGTGAAGCTCGCCACGGCCGCCGGGGCCACCTTCGTGGCGCGCACCACGACCTACCACATCCGGGAAATGATCGAAGTCATCAGCGAAGCCATCATTCACCGGGGCTTTTCCGTGGTGGAGGTCATGTCCCAGTGTCCGACCAACTTCGGACGCAGGAACCGGCAGGGGGAGGCCGTGGAGATGCTCAAGTACATGAAACGGATAACGACACCCATCGGATCGAAAGCCGCGGCGGAAAACCCGGAGCTGATAGAGCGCGGCGTGTTTCTGCGCAAAGAACTGCCCGAGTACTGCTCGGCCTACGACCTTGTCATCAAGCGCGCGAGGGGGGAAAAATGATAGTCGATCGGTCCAGGTTCGTTTTTTCGGGTTCGGGCGGGCAGGGAGTGATCACCGCCGCCATCATCCTGGCCGAGGCGGCCGTGCTCCACGAAAACCTCAACGCCGTCCAGACCCAGTCCTACGGGGCCGCGGCACGGGGCGGCACCACCCGCTCCGACGTCATCATTTCGGACTCCGAGATCTACTTCCCGAAGGTGATCCAGCCCAACGTGCTGGTGTGCCTGACCCAGGAATCCTACAACAAGTACCACCGGATGATCCGGCCGGGCGGGCTGCTGATAAACGACAACCGTTATGTCCGCTCGGCCCGCGGGGTGGATGCCCTGCAAAAGGACCTGCCCATTTTCAAAACCGTCATGGAAAGAATAGGCAAGCCCGTGGTGTTTAACATCTGCATGCTGGGGGCCGTCCTGGGCCTCACCGGCATCGTGCGGCCGGAATCGATCATCGAGGTCCTCAAGACGCGGATCCCGGCCGAGGCGATCGAGATGAACCGGCAGGCGCTGGACCTCGGCCTGGAACTGGGGACCGCCGTCGCCTGATCCGGTATCCGGCCGCCGGGGCCGCGCTTTCCTCCCTCCCCCGGGATGTACCTTTACCTTGCCGCCGGTTTCCAGGCCGGAACTTGGGAACCGGCGGCAATTTCGTGGCAGGTGTCTCCTTTCGGGTTGCTCCCCCAGGAATTATATAATGCCGGGCGGCGGCGGTTTCGTCGCCGCAAAACCGGCAGGGTTCGAAGAACGCAAGCCAGAAGAGAGGAGTTCTCCATGAGTGTAAAGAAAATTCTGATGCTGGTGGGCGACTACGTGGAAGACTACGAGGTGATAGTCCCTTTCCAGGCGCTCGCCATGGTGGGCCACACGGTTCACGCGGTCTGCCCCGGCAAAAAGGCCGGCGAAAAAGTGCGAACGGCGGTACACGATTTCGAAGGAGACCAGACCTACAGTGAAAAGCCCGGCCACAATTTCGCGCTCAACGCCACCTTTGCGGAAGTGAAGGCCGAAGATTACGACGCGCTGGTCATCCCCGGCGGGCGGGCGCCGGAATACATCCGCCTCGACCAGACGGTGCTCGATATCGTGAGGCACTTTGCGCAGTCGGGCAAGCCCATTGCCGCCATCTGCCACGGTGCGCAGGTGCTGGCCGCGGCGGGGGTGGTCGAGGGCAAAGCCTGTTCCGCCTATCCGGCGGTGGGGCCGGACGTGACCCGTGCGGGCGGAAAGTTCGTGGACATTCCCGTGGACCAGGCCCACGTGGACGGCAAACTGGTCACCGCCCCGGCGTGGCCCGCCCACCCCGAATG
>LUZZ01000182.1 GCA_001603845.1 Syntrophobacterales bacterium Delta_01
AGAGTTGCAAGCTCTCGTTTCGATCTGTCAATCAATTATCTAGTAAAGGGCCAAAGTCGAGGCGTGAGGCGTTTCGCCCCCGCTTCCTCTTTTAGAAATATCCGCCCGAATCGGGCTCAGGGAATCCGGCACACCTTGATATGCGTGTTTTCGTATTCACAGGGCATGTCGTCGAAGCCGGGCTTTTGCAGGACCACCCAGGTCACGCCGAATTCCCGTTTCAGCCGTTCGAAATCTTCCAGTTTGAAGTGTTCCCAGCCGTGCAGCGCCTGCATGTGTCGGTACCACACCAGCGGAAGCCCTGAAAGCCCCGGGCCGTCCGCCGCTCCGATGGTGTGCGCGGTCACCGACAGGGCCACCACGGCGACGTCCTTCACGTAGTCGGCCATCATGCTGCGTTCGGCCAGCCCCCGGAAGCCGTGGTTGTCCTCGCCCCGCCGGTACATGTAGCGGGGATCCAGGGCAAAGTAGGCGTCCTGCGGGGTATGGAGACGCACCCAGTCGAACGCGCGCAGCCAGTCGTTCGAAACCGCGCGGCCGGGCAGCTCGATGTGGGGGCTTGACGGAAACTCGGCGCGCTGGGCCGCAAACATCAGGAAGCAGATCGGCAGGAAAAAGCAGACCCACCGCGCCGGCCTGGCGCGCAGTATCCACCGGCCGATGAGCCCCCCCAGTATCAGGAAGAAAATCAGGTAAATGAGCTGGAAGCTCCGCATCGGCTGGAGGTTGGCGAGCCTGTGGGGCTGCGAGCCGGCGGTGAGGATCACCGCGGCGATGGTGCACAGCGTGCCGTAGAGGGCCGTGCGCCTGCACAGGTGCGAAAAACACCCCACCCCCCGGTGCGGGCGGAAGGTGCTGAACCAGGTCAGGAATACCAGGGGGCCGATGACTCCCACCCACAGGTACCAGGCCCACTTGAGCGGATAATGATGGAGCCGGGTGGCGCTGACGACGGCCCAGATCTGCTTGAACGTGGGCGGGTTGGCGCCTGCCGGAGCGGCCGCCAGGGCGAGGAAACCGTTGCCCACCCGGATGGGCCCCACCGCCAGCATGGCCGCCAGGAGCAGCCCGTAGAAAGTCATCTGGGCATGAACGAGCGTCCCCGCGACGAAGACCAGCGCCGCCGGCAGGTAGCGCTTTTCGAGCACCCAGATCAGGCCGAAAAGGACCGCAACCGTCGACAGGGACCTCGGGTGGAGGTGCTGGTCCAAAATGTAGAGGGCGGTCCCGGTAACCGGTATGGTGAGCAGCGCTCCGACCATGGCGACCGATCCCCAGTGCGCCGTGCGCTCCGCAAAGCACAGCCGGCTGAGCTTGAGGCACCCCAGCAGCACCAGGAAGACAGACAGGATATAACCGACGAAAAGCGTCCAACTCAGCGAAAAGCCGGTTACGCGCACGATGGCGGCGATCATTTCGTCGAACAGGGTAAACCGGGTTTGGGCGAGGAAGAATTCGGAATCGAACGGATAGAGCCCCGGATGGAGTAACTTCTTTATGGCGGGCAGGTAAATGGCCTCGTCTTCGATTCCGAAATGGTAGCCGTGGACCAGCAGGGCGGCAATCGTAAGAAGGATGAGAATGAAAAGATCGCGCCACGTGGTGGAGACCGGTTGCAGCGGTTCGGAGGCCGGCGTGTGGCTGGCTTGACTTCCGCTCACAGTTTGAGTGCCTTTCTAATGAAAGGAATTCCCCCCACTGCAAGCAGCCAGTAACCGAAAAACGAATAAAGGATCCCCGTGGCAAGCGTCTGGGACGAGGTGGCGAACGATGAAAACAACACCACCATGGCGCTGTCCCGCGTGGCCATTCCGGCGATGGTGATGGGGAGCAGCCCGGCGAAAATGGCCACGGGCAGAGCGGTCGCCGTAAAGCCCAGCGGCACGGACGCCCCGACGCCGTAAAACAGCAGGTTGGTCTGCACGAACGTGGTAAGCCAGTTGAGCGCCGTAAGGGCCACGATGCCGCAAAACGGTCCCGGTTGGGAGCACAGGACTTTCAGGGACCGGAACAGGTCTTCGGCGATCGACTGGATTTTGGGGCCCAGCGGCAGCCGAACGCCGAAAAAGGCGATGAGCAGGATGCACAGGATGCCTCCGACCGCCAGCCCGCCGACGGCGACCATGCGGATGTCGCCGAACACCGCTCCCCCGGCCAGGGAGCAAAACGCCAGCGTCAGCACGTCCAGCACCCGCTCGGTGAGAACGCTTCCGGCGACCACGGCCGGGCGTATCCGGTCCCGAAGGCTCAACGCCTTGAGCAGATCGCCCGCCTTGGAAGGCGAAATGGCGCTGAGCGGCCAGATACCCACGATGATCAACAGGCAGCGGGCCACCGGCACGTCGAACCCCAGCGTGCGCAGTACCAGCCGCCAGCGCAGGGCCGAAACCACCGGGAACGAAAAGGTGATGAGGGCCGCGCCCGCCCACACCAGAGGCGGAACGCCCGAGAGCAGGTGCATCACGCTTTTTATGTCGATGCGGCGGAACAGCAGGATAAAAATGAGGGCGGTCACCGCCACCAGCACCAGGCCGCGCACGGCCGATTTCAGCCTCCCCCATCCGCTCAGCCCCAGCAGGGATTCCCCGGCCCGCGCCTCCAGATCGGTGCTTCTCTCGCTCACGGCGCGTAGCTCCTCTCGATCTGCCCGTCGCGCACGACGGTCATCAGGCGCAGCCGCCCCGATTCGTTGAGCTGCGAGACCATCCGTTCATCCGGGGGAAAGCCGGATATATCGAGTTCCTGGGACTGGAAGTACCGGCTCTGGGGGACGTAGCGGACGAAAAACTCGTCTCCCGCCGCAAGGGATTGAAACTTTTTGCCGCCTTCCAATTGCAGTTCATCCACCAGGCGTATGGTTTTGCCCTCGATTTGCACCTGCCGGTGGAAGCGGACCGGGACCGGCTTTTGCCCCAGGATGAGCGCCTTCCTGATCTGCCCTTTCATCCGGTGGGCCAGGAAGGGGACCCTGCCCAGCGTGATGAGGGCGCTGCGGAAGACGATCTGCTTGAGCGGCGTGAACAGTTTGTTGGACGGTACCGCCTGGAGGTTTCCGCGCACCTCGAAACCGGTTTCACCGGACTCGCATGCGTACCGCGGGTCGATCCACTGGGAGGTGGCCAGCGTCCCGTCGTCCAGGCAGCCCATGATGCCGCAGTCGCTCAACAGCAGGCGCCCGCCCGGTTTTTCGAAAACCTTGGTGACGCCTCCCTTGGCCAGGTTTGCCAGGATGTAATAATCCGGGGTGTTGCACACGAAAATGCGCGAATCCGGGAAATAGCGCGTAAACGGAGCCCGTTCGAAAGGCAGGGGCTCCAACCGTTCCGAAGCTTCTCCGTAATCCAGCCAGGCCTGCAAAAATTCGGGAACCCGGTAGAACACGTACCGGTCGGACATGATCTCCGGCGGGACCAACTTGCCCTCCGACAGGCCCGCCAGCATCTTTTCGGCAACCGCGGCGGCGGCGGGCACTTCCCCGGCCAGGACTTCGAACCCGTGGGGATAGAAGTGGAGCGTGTTGCGGCTCCCGGCGCTTCCCGCGTAAAAACCGTTCGGGTAAGCGAAATAACTGCAAAATTCGGCCGACTGTTTCAGCACTTCCAGGATCGTGGGGTCCGGTTTGCTCTGGTAAATTTTGGACAGGAAGGAAACCGTCGCCGACAGGTATCCCGGATCGACCCCGTCGTATTCCCGCGACCAGCCTTCCACGGCGTTGTGGTAGTTGAGAAAGCCGCGCCACAGCTCCTCGAACCCCCGCTCCAGCGCCGGGTCCCGGAACAGCTCGAAAGCCTTCCACACGGCCAGGGACGCCATCGCGTGGTGATTCGCCAGGTGGTCTTCCTCGGACTCCCCGGCGGCGATGAAGTGCGCCGCTCGAAAAATCGCCTTGCGGACCCTTTCGGCCGCATCGGCCGGCATTTCGGTGGAGAGAAGATTATAGGCTTCAATGGCCGTGAAGGTGGTGAACGCCGTCGGACCGACCCAGCCCCTTTCGAACGGGTAGAACTCGTCGAACGAGCCGTCCCCGTGCTGGCAGCGCGCCCAGAATTCGAGCCCCGCCACCGCCCAGTCTCTTATCTTGTGGCGTCCCCGGTAGATGTTTCCCGGAAAATCGTACTTGTAGACCAGCGCCAGGGCATGCACGCCGAACTGGCGCACCGCGTCGGGGAAGTCGGATACCTTGTCCAGCCAGTAGTCCCGGTGAAAGCAGCCGTAGGTAGGAGAAAAGGGGTTGCGGTCAAGGTTTCCGAGCAGACGGGGGACCTGGGAAAGAGCCTTCTCGGCATAAACGCGGCGAAGGTCAGGGTTGCGGAACCCCGAACCGGCTTCGCCGGCATCGGCAACAGTTTTCATTACATCCAAAACGCTACTCCGAAAGCACCCCTTCAGAAAAGGGGCGCAGAAATCATTTCCTGTCGTAGGAATCCGGCAGTTGAGTCCCGCCGGCGGAGGTGACGGAAAGCGGTTCCGGTTTGTTGCGCATCCTCAGGACGCCCAGAAAGAAGCTGGACAGGATAACCTGGCACCCGAGCACGATGCAGGCAACCGAAGGAATGAGGATTCGCAGCATTTCCAGCGGTTCTTTCAGGAAAAACCCCTGTGCGGTCCACGACACCAGCGGCACGAACGCTCCGAAGATGCCGGCCAGGATCAGCACGGCCGCCGGAACGAGCCCGGAATCGGGCGGAAGCGAGCGCGTAAAACGGCTCAGCCGGGTATTCCCCGGGAAAATTCCATGGTCCACGCCGTAAATGATTGCCAGGATGCCGGAAACGATGCCCTGGAACCCGACGATGACCGCCGCGGCCGCGTACAGCATGGCGATGATGTTGAGCCGGATCGCCCCGATGAACCACGGCCCTCCGGCCAGCATGGCCATGGTGACGATCCCCAGGGCCATCATGGCGATCCCCGGATAGATGAAAATGAACCGGGGGCTGTAGAGAAGCATCATCCGCAGGTGCTGCCAGCCGGCGGAAAACGAGCGCAGGTGAGGGGGCCTGCCGCGCCCGTCGGGCTTCAGGGTGGTGGGTACCTCGGTGATTTTCATCCGCAGAAGGCTGGCGCGGGCGATCATCTCGCTGTTGAATTCCCAGCCGTCCGCATAGAGGTCCAGCCGCTCGAAACTCGATTTCTTGAAGGCGCGAAGCCCGCAATGATGATCCCCGCACGGGCTCCGGAAAAGGATCCGCGCGATGGCGCTCATCACCGGCACCCCCAGGTAGCGGTGCAGCGGTTTCATGGCCCCGGGGGCGATCCCGCCCTTGAAGCGGTTGCCCACCACCAGGTCGTAGCCTTCCCGCAGTCGTGTCATGAAACGGGGAATATGCGTAAAGTCGTAGCTGCCGTCGGGATCGCCTATCAGCACGTACTTGCCGCGGGCGGCGGCGATTCCGCCTCTCAGAGCGTTGCTGTAGCCGCGGGTCTTGACCGGGACGACCCGGGCCCCCAGGTGCTCGGCAATGGCCTGGGAACCGTCGGTGCTGCCGTTGTCCGCAACGATGACCTCCCCAACAATACCGCACGCCGCCAAAGTATTGCGCGCTTCGTCGACGGCGGCTCCCAGGGTTTTCGCTTCATTGAGGCACGGCATGACCACAGAGAGTTCGAGTTCAGGCTGCTCCCGCTCCGCTTCGTCAAAATCCAAATTTTCGGCATGAATCAGTCCCATAAGCCCCCTCCACATTGGCTTAGCTTGCCTCTTTATATCAAAACAGCGCAATTGGCAATTATTGACCGGTGCGCGGCGAAAATAAATGCGCGCACGGAGTTCGGGAACAATGCCGAATTTCATGTCTTGGAAAAAAATATTTCAAAATCCAACGAAGATAATCTAAGTTCAAAAAGAAGATGGGGTGTTTTATTCAGCTCCCTATAGGGACTTCAGGCAATGAAAACCGCCACTTTTTTAAGGAGCAGATCAAACGGCGATGCCAACAAACTGTCGTTTGCGGATCGATCCGTGCATGACTGGTACCGTTTTGTCCTTTCATTCCCACCGCACCTCGTCCGCAATTACCTGGAACAATTCTGTATAACGGCAGGCAAACAAGTGCTGGACCCTTTTTGCGGTACCGGTACTACAGTCGTGGAATGCAAGAAGCTTGGAATCCCCTCCCTGGGTGTAGAATCACATCCGATGACCAGCTTTGCCAGCGCCGTAAAAACAAACTGGTCGCTTGACCCGCAATGTCTGGGGGAGCATGCCAGAGAAATTGCCAAGGTTGCGGAAAATAAGTTCAAAACAGAAGATGGGCCGGGCCTGAGCGAGGAGGCCGAAAAGCTGCTGTTGAAGGATTCTATTAGCCCCAGGCCGCTTAAGAGAACGCTTGCACTGCTGAGTGCGATCCGCGATCAAAGCACCAATGGGTACCGAGGCCACGAATTGTTGGCCTTGGCTAAAACCCTGGTCAGTGCTGCGGGAAATCTGCGTTTTGGTCCCGAGGTGGGAATAGGCAAGATAAAAAAGGATGTGGAGGTAATCCTTTATTGGCTGGAAAATATCCGAATCATGCGCCAGGACCTTCTAAGCCTGAAAGACCGGGCCGATGTCCGGAGCCGGGTTCTCCAGGGCGACTCACGAGAAATGGTGAGAGAACTCGATCCGGGCTCCATTGATGCTGTCATTACTTCCCCGCCCTATCCGAATGAGAAGGATTATACCCGCACCACCCGCCTGGAATCGGTAATTCTCGGCTTTATCAACAGCCGCAAGGA